>LT907983.1:4915000-5215000 GCA_900230115.1 Spirosomataceae bacterium TFI 002
TTTTAGTTTTTCAACCAGCATGCTAGGGATAGTTACAGTTGTTATTCCTTTTTTAGTTTTCCAATCTAATGAGGTGTTATGACCTACTAGCTGTAGTTTAGAGCCAGCTTTAGGTGCATTTCCTTCCCATTGAAAGCTATTACTTAAAGGATATTTATCAGAGTTTAAAACGATAGCAAAAGTTGATTTTTCATCTGGCAAATGCGTGAAATATACATTGTCTTTCCCAAAGTTTTCTAAGGTTCTGGTTTTGTAAATTGCCTCTCCGTATTTATCCAACCATCTTCCAATTTCTGCCAATCGCTCTTTTTGAACTGGTAAAAATTCCCCGTAAGCATCTGGGCCAACGCCTAGGAGTAGATTGCCACCTTTAGCAACGATTTCTACTAAAGTATGAATGACTTGACTACTCGGTTTAAACTTATCATTTGGAACATAACTCCAAGCTCCACCAAGGGTTATACAGCTTTCCCAAGGATCTTCGGACCTTGTTGCTGGGATTCCTTGCTCTGGAGTTCTGTAGTTTTCGTATGGACCATGCACTGTTCTATCCACAATAAGAATTCCTTCTTGATTTTTACGAACCATACTTGCAACTTGAGGCATATCTATGTGTTGATCAAACTCTGGTATAGGTGCTCCCCAGCTCAGGACTTCTTCTGTAACTGTATTTTTTGGTCTTACCCAGCCTCCATCGAGCCATAAAATATCTATTTTGCCATAATCTGTTGTTAATTCATTGAGCTGATTATGAGTGAATTGCTTAAATTGATTCCACCTCCATGGGAATTTTCTAATGTCGTAGTTTACATTTCTGTCAGGTGTTGCATAACGATCCCACCAGAAATATTGACTGTGCCAGTCTGGCTTGGAGAAATAGGCACCAATCATCATATCTTGCTTTCGAAATGAATCAAAAACATGTTTTGCTACATTTGATTTTGGATTTCTGCCGAATGGTCCATTGGTGATTTTGAAATCGGAGAATTGGGAGTCAAACATATTGAAACCGTCGTGATGTTTGGTCGTAAATACCAAGTATTTCATACCGGCACCTTTTGCCATACTTGCCCATTCATCAGGATTAAACCTAACAGGGTTGAAAGATTTATTTAGTCCAAAATACCAGTCTTTGTATTCGTGATAAACGGAGTTGGAATCACGAGTTATCCATTGCTCATTGCAAATGCTCCAAGATTCAATGATTCCGGGAACCACATATAAGCCCCAGTGTATAATGATTCCGAACTTCTGATCTCTCCATTTTTCAAGGTTTTCTGCAACATTTTTGTCTGTTGGGTACTCATAATCAGTCGAAACTGGATGAATAGTGTTTTGCGAAAAAGCTGAATAGCTGAGCAGTGAGCAAAGAAGAACGACGAGAAATTTCATTATTAAAATATTTTAAAAATAAAGATATGCTTTTTGATCTAATCTAAAAACTCAAAATATAGAAAAGGACATATTTCTAAGTTTAAAATAAGCTTTTGCTACAACTCCTTCTCTAAGAAACCTGAAATTAGGGCGGCTAATTTTTTGTAACCTTCGCTGTTGTAATGAACATCATTATTGCCTTTTCCGTCTTGGTGATGAATCGGAATGGATGATTTGTATATATCATTAATAATAACTGAATGCTTCTTCATGACCTTTTTGGCTACCATATTATACTTTTGAGGGTCCTTGGTGAAACGACCTGCTTCATGCTCAGGAACATAGGAAGTTGTTACAAATATCAACTTGGCATTAGTTTTAGCTTTGATGAGTTTTACTATCTCATCAAGGTTTTGTTCATATTCGGCTAGAGGGAAGGTGATTTGACCATTTATCTTGTCTCTATTTCCTTGTACTTTGGAATCTGGATATCGATAGCAAAGATCCCATAATCCCCAGTTGATTTGGATAATGTCCCAGTCTTCGTCACCTATCCATTCTTCTATTTTCTCCAAACCAGTTCCAGTATGTTGTGCATTTCCTGAATTATGGAAAACTTCGGCTTTGCCTTCAAAATGCTTTTTAACAAATGGGGTGTAACCAATTGAAATAGAATCTCCTATAATTAGAATTTTGGGTGTGTCTTGTACACTACTGGACAAAGAAATCAGCAGTGTTATTAAAACTAAAGACTTGATTTTAGAGAAGTTCATATTTAAATGGTTGAATGTTAGTGCTTTAGAGCTTATGAAAACGGTTCAAGGAAAATTTAAGCAAAAGCTATTTGCGTCAGAACTTTGGGCTTCATTGTTTTCTTTTCAAAAATACACTAAACCACAACAATCATAAAAGACTTTTATTAAAATAAGATAGAAGGTCTCTTATTTTATCTCTCTATTTTTCTTTTCTAATTCATCTAGGATATCAGCCAGGTTTGAAAGCTTTATTTCAGATTTATCGAGTATATTTAATCTCATAATTTGATAACAAGATTGAAAATTCTTCCCGGTAGGTTGGCAAGTTTTGTTGTGGTTTCCTTTGGTGCAATGGGCTTAGCTTCAGTAAGTAGCTACAAGGCAGAAAGTGATAGAGAAGTTGCTGTTAAATATTGCAGCAGTTGCCATCTTTTTCCAGAACCCCAACTACTTGATAAAAATACTTGGGTGGATAGTGTTTTGCCTAATATGGCATGGAGGCTTGGTATTGGGAATTCAAAATCAAATCCATTTGAAGGAATGGATCAAGGTGAAATTAACTTAATCAAAGCTTTAAATGTATACCCTGAAACTCGGAGTATTAGCGAAGAGGATTGGTCGAAAGTTGTTCGTTTTTATGAAAAATCGGCTCCTTTAAAACCTTTGATACAAGATAATTCAATTCTGGTTGAAGAAAACTTACCATTTTTTGAATTAATGGGAGTGAAGCTAAAAAACCAGCAGCTTCCGCAAATTACAATGCTTAAGTACAATGATGACAAGCAGGAATTGTATGTAGGTGATGCATTAAATGAACTAGTTGCATTGGACCACGAATTCATAGTTAAGGAAGTATGGAAAACGGAAAGTCCTACAGTTGATATGGTCTTTGCAGCCAATGGACCTAGTGTTCTTACCATAGGGAGCATATTACCATCTGAAAAGAAAAAAGGCAATCTAACAGCATTACACAATTCAAGCGAAAAAAATCTTCGTCTTTTAAAACGACCTACTCAAGTATTAGAAGCCGACTTGAACCAAGACCAAGAAAAAGATTGGATTGTTTCTGAATTTGGAAATCATTCAGGTCAATTGGTTTGGTTTGAAAACGGTGATGGTAGAAAACGACATATTTTGAAATCTCAAGCTGGAGCAAGAAAAGTGGAAATTGTGGATCTCAATAAAGATGGTAAACCAGATATAGTCGGCATGTTTGCTCAAGCTCAAGAAGAATTTGTTATTTTCTACAATAAAGGGAAAGGTGATTTTAGGGAAAAAACTGTTTTGAAATTCCATCCTGCTTTTGGTTTGTCCTATTTTGAGTTGGTAGATTTCAATGCGGATGGGGCGTTGGATATCGTGGTGAGTAATGGAGATAATTGGGATCTTTCCAAAATTGACAAAAACTACCACGGCATACGAGTTTTCTTAAACGATAAAAAAGAGAACTTCACGGAAGCATTCTTTTTTCCTTTGTACGGAGCCAGTAAAGTGCTTAGCCATGATTTCGATGGCGATGGAGATTTGGATTTAGCTGCAGTTTCTTTTTACTCCGACAATGAACATGGCTTTGTGTATTTGCAAAATCAAGGCGACTTAAACTTTAAAGCATACAGTTCACCAGCATTTAAAACTGGTAAGTGGCTAACGATGGAAAAGCTGGACTATGACCAAGATGGTGACCTAGATCTTGTATTGGGTACGTATTTTCACAATGCACTAGAGCGAGGTAAATTAATGGTACAAGGTGCCGAAACATTTCCTGAGTTGCTTCTTCTCAAGAATAAATGGAAGTGATTTAAGTAAATACTGCCGAGATGTTGCGTGTTCGTGTTGGGTCAAAAACTAATTGTTTTGCATAAAAAAAAGGTCGGAAATTACTCCAACCTTTTTTAAACTTTTAACCTTAACTATTCTTATTTCACATCCCAGAAGATCTTGTTTGTTAACTTATCTTGATCTTTGACTGCGTTATAATTCTCTGCATTGTAAGTGATTTCGTTTCCAGGGATATTAAATCTCAATGGAGGCAATGTTTGTGTATTTGCATTGTCAGGAACGAAACTGAATGATAATGCATCCAATCTTCTATGCTCAGCCCAGTTTTCGTAAGCCTGTAGAATATTGAAGTGCACCCATTTTTGTGTTGCTATCAACTTGATTTTAGCAGCATTGTCTGCAGCCTTATCCCAGCTAACTGCTTCTTGCGAAGTATATGCGGCAATTGCATCGGCAGTAGGAGTAGCAGGAGCAGGAACTGTATTGTCGTTACTGACTGCTCTGATTTTCACGTACTGACCAATAGAGTTACTGATAGAAGCCTCGTAGTTAGACTTAGCCAAAGCAGCATTTCCACTTGTTAAATAATACTCAGCTTTGATTAAGTTAATTTCAGCAGCATTGATCAATGTTCCTGGAATAAACTGATTTCTAGCATAAGTAGAAGTGTTGTAAATCGCGATTGTACCACCATTGGCTAACTCAGTTTGCTCAGAGCTGTTTGCAGTTGGATCAATACCAATGTACTCACCATTTGCATTGACACCTGGCTCAAAGATATACCCTAATCTTGGGTCATTTGTAGAAACCATTTGATCAATGATTTTCTTACCAGCAGTATTGATAAACCAACCTGTACCAGACTCTAATGCTCCTTGGAACGATTTTGAGTTGATGTTTGAGTTCAAGTCATAAACATTAATTTGGATGTTTTGCTCAATGTTCTCAACAACTGGGAAGGTTGCTGAATTACCCAAAATTTCACCCATTTCTGTTTTTGCTCTCGCTCCTAAAGAAGCAGATCCTGATACTCTATTCAGCATTCTCAATCTCAAAGAATTACAATATCTTTTCCAAAGGTCAAGGTTACCTTTGTTGATGTAATCCTGAGTAGTGAAAGCTAATTGGAAAGTTGAGTTCAAGTTGATTGCATTTAAATCAGTAGCAACTGTTTTTAATTCATTCAACATTTGCGTGTAGATAGCTTCAGCTGAGTCAAACTTTGCAGATGAAACAGTGTAGTCACCACCATTCTGGCTTATTTTTCCAGCTTCAGAAAATGGCATTGCACCAAAAATGTCAACCATTCTTTGAGTGTAGTCATATAAATACACTTTTGCTGTAAGCATGTACACTTTCTTATCGTTTTTTCCTGTTTCATCTAGCGTATTGTAGATTTTCTCAAGCTCACGATATTGTGCCAAAGTGCTGTAATAGTTGTACCAGATATCCTCAGCTCCAGATGATCCTGGTACATATTGACCTGTTTCATTTGCCCATCCTGTTGTTTGAACATAATGGTTAAGCGTAGTTCTCAAAGTAACAAAGTAGTTACGATAAGCAGGTAGAACGTAGTCCTTGTTGGCATACAAGAAACCTGTAAACTGCCTCTCTACTGATGTAGAAGACAATTTGCCTGGATTTGGGTATGCATCTACAAAATCTTCTTGCTGGCAAGAAAACACGCCCAAGAATAGAAGAGCAATACTTAATAATTTTATATTTTTCATTTTCATTATCTTTTTTTGATTAAAAACTAGCTCTCAACATTGCACCCATAGAACGGAAAGAAGGGTTGTTTCCAGCATTATTAATATTCTCATACCATCTCGTACTTGATGTAGTTTGTTCTGCATCCAAGTCTTTTATGCTTCTGTATAAGAAGAAAAGGTTTCTTCCAAAAACTGAGAAGTTGATATTGTTACTTCCAAGTTTTCTTGCAATGCTAGCTGGTAGGTTATATCCCAATGAAAGTTCTCTCATTTTGATGTAGTTGTTTTTAGTTACATATAATTCGTAACGTGAACTACTGTACTGTGGACCACCCCAGTTATAAGTATTGTTGTAGTAAACCGCTTGAGAAATAACGTTTGTATTAGGCTCTCCAGTTGCAGTTACACCATCCATAAGCATACCGTCATTGTATACGGGCTCTCCAGCAGGACCAGCTCCAGCAGAAGTTTGAACTCCTTTACCGTCAGCATTTACATAGTAGCTCAATCCACCACTTGCAGCATCCATGAACTTAGTACTTTCTTCAAGTAAGCCTCTGCTTATCATCCAGTTGATACCTGTTGGCATGATACTTCCTCCAAAATTGAAGTCAGTAACCACGTTAAGTTGGAAGTTTTTGTAAGAGAAGTTATTAAGTAATCCACCTACTAATTTTGGCATTGCATTACCTGCAACGATCCACTCGTTAGCATCTAATTGGTAAAGACCATTTGGCCCTACTACTTGTTTTCCTGCATCGTTTGTAAGAATTGGGTGTACATATATATCTCCCATTGGTCTTCCTACTACAGATCTTAGCTGAGCTGCGTTTCCGTCATAATCAGCGTGTAGCAACTCAGTAGAGTTGTTTGCAAGCTTTTCAACCTTGTTAGTATTTTTAGAAAGGTTAAGTGTCAAGTCCCAGTTCAAGTTGTTGCTCTTAATAGGCACTGCGTTGATAGCAAGTTCAAGACCTTGGTTTCTCAATGTACCAATATTTGTCAATATAGACCTTGCACCTGTAGAAGCTGCAATATCTAATGGCAATATTTGATCAACAATTTTCGCATTGTAATAAGAGAAATCAAATCCAACTCTATTACGAAGGAATTTAGTTTCTAAACCAAATTCAACCTCATGCTTCTGCTCAGGACGAATCGCTTCGTTTCCAAAGTTAGAAGGAATAGTAGTGTACAATACTGGCTTTCCACCAATTTGTTGAACTCCTAATGTTGCTTGGCTATATGCAACGTTTGCAGCATAAACGCCAGGGTAGTTTCCTACCACACCATAACTTGCTCTTAATTTCGCGTAAGAAACGTAAGATGGCATCTTGATAACATCACTAATTACAAATCCAGTGTTTACAGAAGGGTAGTAGAATTCGTTATTGTTTGGGTTCATTGTTGAATATCTATCTTTTCTGATAGTTCCCTCTGCAAACAAATACCCGTTATAGTCAAGATTAACAGTTCCAATCCATGCATCATTGATCAATAGTTCACGTGAAAAAGATGCATTCGCTTGGTTTGTAGATGATGATAGGTCAAAATAGTTTTCAGTCGCTAATCCACCATTGGTAGATGTTGACATGTACTTGTTCTCTTGCTTTCTAGCAATGTATCCTCCAAGTGCACTCACACTAAATGCATCGTTGATTGTTTTTTCGTATGTTAATAATACATCACCATATAAGTTGGTAAATCTATTTTGGTTAGCACCAAAAGATCCACTATTTCCAATTACTAAAGGTACTTCAGTTGCAATTTCAGTCTGAATGTCTTCTGAAGTAAAGTCAGTAGCTATTCTTGCTCTGATAGAAAGGTCATTAGTGATTTTGAAGTTTTCTGTAATACTTGCAATAACTCTGTTACTTAATTCGTCAGTGTTGTGCTTGTATAATCTCCATACGTAGTCAGCGATATCACCCCTGAAACCATTATACGTTATGTTTTCGTCTGGTGTTGCACTTGCTTGTGTACCTGTTCTGAATTTGTAGCCAAGACTAGTTTGGTAGTATTGGTCGTACCAAGATGCTTGCTCAAACCTATCCATCATACCTGAGAAGTTATTAATCATACGATCAATCTTGTAAGGTCTGTTATGAGTATTTTGGTTAATGTAGTTAACCATTATATCAGTCTTAGATTTTTTACCGATGTTAAAGCTAGAGTTCAAGTTTGCAATGTTTTTTGCATTCTTTGAAAACTTACTAATCATCTGGTTGTCTTGTCGAGTATATGAGAATCTGATATTCGCATTATCTGTGCTTTTAGATACAGATAAGTTCACGTTAGAAGAGTTCGCGTTTTGGAAAAGGTCTGCATAACTGCTATTTGCTGCAGAATATGGTACCATTTCTCCTGTCCAAGCTCTTACTGGCTGGCCGTCAAACTTAGGACCAAAGTTTACACTAGTATTGATAAGACCTCTTGAGCCATCAGCATATGTAATAAATAGATTCTCGTCCTGATTTGCATTTGCCAATGTCAAAGGATATCCAGGTCCACGAACGTTTTGATATCTTGGAAGATATGCAATTTGATCGTGAGTGAATGAAGTAGAAAAATCAACTCCTAATCCTTTCTTTCCTTTACCCGACTTAGTAGTAATCAACAATACCCCGTTTACTGCTTCAGAACCGTATAGTGCTGCTGCAGATGCTCCTTTAAGTACAGAAACGTTTTCGATATCTGCTGGGTTAATGTCCAACAACCCGTTTCCTCTAATTCTTTGGTCACCCCAATAGTTGGTGTTTCTAAATTCACCACTTCTAATAGGTACACCATCAAGAACGATTAAAGGTTGTGTGTTACCAGTAATAGAGGCAAACCCTCTAATATTGATGTTCACACCACTTGTAGCTCCTCCTGGAGTCGCATTGATAACAACACCGGGTGCTTTACCATATAATGCAGATGCAAAGTTTGGAGATGCAGTCCTTGTGATTTCTTCTGCTTCGATAGTAGAAGTTGCATAACCAATTGCTCTTTGCTCTTTAGAAATACCAAGTGCTGTAACAACAACTTCATTTAAAACAGCAACATCCTCTTCAAGTACAACATTAAGTACAGTACTGTTTCCAACTTTAACATCTTGATTTGTAAATCCAATAAAAGAGAAAATCAAACTACTTTGTGGAGAAGCATTGATAGAAAATTCTCCTTTCGTATCTGTAGCTGTTCCCGTGGTTGTGCCTTTGATCACAACGGAAACACCAGGAAGCGGCGATCCATCAGCAGCAGATATAACTGTGCCTCGAATGTTCTGGGCCCATGTAGGGGTACTTATTATCGCAAAAAGGATAAAAAGTAATGGTAATTTTTTAATCATAATACTTAGGTTTTTTTGATTAAGTTTTGAATAAAATATGAACGAGAATTAAATTGCTAGTAATATTAAATAAAATAATTTAATAACTATTCCTTAACAATAAAATAATTTTTTAAATACACTGTCGTTGTGTAAGGAATCTAGACTATTTGCGGGGAGAAAGTAGCTATTCTACTTATAAGTTTCGACTATTTATGAATACTCAAAATTATAAAAATAAAAGCAGTATTTTTTAACTCATAAAGAGAAATTAATGTGGGTAGGGCCTGTTGCTCAGTACTTTAAAATTATAACATTGGAGTGCCCAAATTGAGGTTTAAACAAAAATAGGAGGATATTTTGTGTTTAAATGGTAATGTGAGGGTTGCTCATATGATACCGTTCATCATTACAAATGGAGATAATTTGCCATACTATTTCTAATGGAAATCTAAGGCAAAAAAGAGCCTTTCCATCTGGTTTAGAGAAAAATATTGGGTTTAAATTACTTTGAACCACCTAAAACCTCATAGAAATCGGCCATGATTTCCTCTTTATGGAAGTTTTCCCAAACAATAATTTTCCTTTTATTTTCTGGTTGCTCAATCCAAATTTCGTCCGTCATTATTGGACAAGGAATTTCAATAGCTTCTGCCCAATTTGGGTTTTTAATAATTGCGACTGCCGCCATGTCAAACAAAGCTCTTGCAGGTGGATCTCCGAGGTAATCTATATGTGTAAAAAGGTTTACAGCGTAATCTCCAAAGTTGTCAAATTCTCCGCCGTGTCTTCCAATTATTGGAGTAGAAATTTTTGGACCTAGTCCTGGCATTTTGGCATCTATTTCTGCCTTGGTTGCTTTAACAGCATCCGTCCCAGACGGCTTACCATATCTAACAGTCACCATTTCAAAGTCTACATTGGTTTCCAGCACATAATTCATGGATGGTATGTCATTTACTAAGTTGTATTCTCCGGGTTCAGGGTAATTTGCTCCTAACCAGACAAGTCTAATTTTATCAGCAATAGAAGGATCTTTTTGAAGAGCTAATGCCAGGTTGGTCAATTTGCCCACCGCTATCACCACTAATTTGTTTTCACTTTGTTTTTTTGCTTCATTAATAATAAAGTCAACAGCTTCATACCCATCAAAAGTGGCATTTGAAATACTATCTTTAATCTCATCGTAAGACTTATTTGCACCTATAATCAAGGGAACCTCTTGGCGTACATTGAATAACTGCATGATTCTTTCTGCCTCGTCAAAATGTCCTTGGATATCGCCACCATTTCTAGTTGCGTTTACAGTTATGGCTTTTATGTCAAAGTAATCCATGTTCGAAAACAGGTATGCCATTGCGTGCTGATCATCCAGCTCATTGTTGGCATCGGTATCAAAAATTACGGATATTTTTTTGTTTGCCTCTGTTGCTTCTTCTTTGGTCTCAGTTGTATTGCATGAAATAAAGAATGCAAATGCCAAAACGAACAAAATTGATTTATTCATAACGTTATTCAATTACCTGGTTTAATATTTAGTGCTACTCGTGGGATGTACCATACATCTTTCAACAGGTCCACGCCGCCTTTCATTTCTTCTTGTACTACTCGATCAATGATGAAGATACCTGTTTTTGCCATATTTTGGAAATTGTCTATGCCATCATTAGGGAAGTTCACTCTCGTTCTGTGAATATTGAATTTTTCAGAGAATTTACGACCAAATGCTTTTTCTACGCCTTCTTTACCGTACATGAAGCCTAATAAGCCACCCCAAGTCGCAGTTGGGTTGTCGGAATCCCAACCTGCCAAGACCCCAATTTTAATGGTTTCTTTCAAATCGCCTTCTCCGTATAACAAACTAACAATACTGGCGGCATAGTTGATACCGCCTGCAAAACATCCATTGCAAAAGATGTTTTTGGAAGTCATATCATAACCATCTTCTTGGTTCACTTGGTACCTCGTATAAACTTCGTCTCTGGCTTGTTCCCAAGGTATTTGTGCGTCGTATTTACTTTTGACAAAGTCATACATTTTAGCAGCATACGAGTTTTCAGGTAGTCTTTTTCTTGCCTGAGTTGCCATCCATTGGATTTGCTCTTTTTTCGATACCGATTGATCCACTTGAGAAGCTAAAGAATACATGATGACATAAAATTCCGAAATCCATTGTGCATTTTCCCTTGCGGTGGTTTGAATCGGAAGCTTTGCCATCTCAAGGGCGATATCTGGACGAGCGGGAGCAAAGAAGCCAAAAACCTCTGTGGTTAATTGGGCATCTATCATTTCGTGGTAATTATCATAAACAGTATCCTTTGTCAATAGCGGATCGCTGGTTGCAGGTGGAATCACTCCATTTACCATCATGTCTAGGGCTTTTTGATTAGACACCCACAGGAAATTTTCTTCTTCCTGTTTCATGTGATTAAGCCATCCCTGACGTATTTGTTCTCCAGTGAGCATGCTTGTTTTATTGGTGTACAAAAGATATTGGTACATGTATTCAACATCGGTGTCATCGTCGGCACCCCAAATTTCGTCTTCGCCTCTAAAAACGAAATCGATGGTTTTGGAAATGTCACTAATTTTGTCACCCGACCATATATTTGGAAGATCGGCAGTTCCCCAATCTTCTCTGGTGTAAAACTTCCCGGTTTTTGTTTCACCAATGTTACCAATTTTATCCATCTCTGTAACCAAGCCTGTCCAGTTTGCGATGCATTGAGCGAGCCAAAATCCATAGAGTTTGTCGGCATATTCGGCTCTTGAAATTACTTGATCAGTAGGCTTGGGATCATATGAAGCATAGGTGATTGTGGAATCTTGCAGTGGGTTATTTACTTCACTTTTATACGTCGACTGGCAGGAGTAAATGCCTTTGGAAACGATAAATAGGAGGACAATAAATATGGTTTTTTTCATTTCAATTATTTTCAATAAACTTTTCTATTTCTGACAAAATGGGAATGGAGGGCTGAGCCCCTTCACGCGTGACTGATATAGCTGCAGCAGCAGCGGCAAATTTTATTGCTTCGGCAAAAGGTTTTTCATTTGCCACAGCAACCGCCAATGTTCCATTAAAAACATCTCCTGCTGCGGTTGTATCAACTGCTTTTGCCTTATAAGCTGCGAAATGTTCACTTCCTTTTTTGTTACAAAATAGACTTCCATTCTCGCCAAGTGTAATAATTACGTTTTCTATGCCTAGAGCTAAGAAATGTTGGGCTGCTTCTATTGCTGATGCTGTATCATTCACTTCGATGCCTGAGAGTAAACTTGCTTCTGATTCGTTTGGCGTAAGCAGCCATACTTTCTTAAGTAGATCGTCGTTTAGCTTTTCTGCAGGAGCTGGATTAAGAATGAGTTTAACATTGTTTTTATATGCAATTTCAGCAATATAAGCTACTGTTTCCATCGGTGTTTCCAATTGGAGGAGTACAACTTTGGCGTTTTTGATGTATTCGATAAAGGGCTCAAGGTCGATTGAGAAAAGCTTCATGTTTGCTCCGGGAGCAACAGCGATTGAGTTTTCTCCTTTTTCAGAAACAAATATTTGGGCAATTCCTGTTGGTTCGTTTTCATCAGTCAAAATGAGATCAGTTCGAAAGCCTTCTTTCTCAAAATGGCTTTTCATATTGTCACCAAAAAGATCCTTGCCAACTTTAGCGATAAATGCGACTTTACCACCTGCCCGAATGGCAGCTACAGCTTGATTGGCTCCTTTTCCACCATAAACCATGCTCGATTTTCCGCCTAATACTGTTTCGCCCACTGCAGGGATTCTTGGCAACGAGATCACCAAATCCATGTTTGCACTTCCTATAACTACTACATCCATTTTAAACAACTTTTGAATAAATGATCAAGCCAAGGCCGATAATAAAGCAAATGAACATGGCAGTTATCATCCAATTTTTTGACTTAGGTAAATCTTTCAACTCTTTCCAGATATAAACACCCCAAAACGCAGCCACCATGGTAGCACCTTGTCCTAAACCATAAGCTATTGCTGGTCCTGCTTGCTCAGAAGCAATAATACTAAATGACATTCCAATTCCCCATATTGCACCTCCAAGTAGTCCAATGAGATGCAATTTCGTATTCCCCATTGTGAAATAGTCCTTAAACGTTACGGGTGTTCCCGCAATGGGTTTGTACATATTGACTGAATTGAAAATGAAATTGGAAATCAATATTCCTATCGCAAAAATAACCAAAGCCGTATAAGGCGTTAACTTCCCCATTTCTGGAGTGACAAAATCAGATGCCATTGATTGAGCGACATATTTATAAAAAAAGCCCATTGCAATACCAGCTAGTAATGAAATTGCTATTCCTTTGATCGGTGTTTTTTCATTTTTGCGGAGGATGTTTTTATAGGCCAAAGCATCCAAAATGATTGCCACCATAACGAAGAAAACTCCAGCAAATAAAATGAGTGGGTTGCCTTCGGGGTTGTACATGTAATTCGTAATTACCCCTAATACCAAAGCAATGCCGATACCCACGGGGAATGCAATTGCCATACCAGTAAGGTCAATAGCAATAACGAGTAATAGATTGGCAAAGTTGAAAATGATTCCTCCAAGTAAGGCATATCCTAGATTGGTACTTTTGGCTTGTTCTAAATCGATCAAAAAGCTTCTACCTTCCTCCCCAACTGAACCAAGGGTAAATGCAAGAATGAGAGTTGTTATTAAAATACCGAAGGTGTAATCCCAGTAAAAAAGCTGAAAAGGCCATTTTTGACTAGAAAGTTTTTGCGTATTTGCCCAAGAACCCCAACATAACATTGTAATCACACATAGAAATACGGCAACCGAATAGTTCTCAATAATGTACATGGCAAATTTTAGGTATAGGGTTGTTCGTCTGATTTAACAAACGCTTCTCTAAGCTATTGAACTTCTTTCTGAAATCAAAGGAGGAAATGAGAATGGCAGAATACTTTTTAATATTGCAGCGGGATATAAAGCATTTGTAATTAGTAAAAACACAACTGCTTGCTGTGCGTTTGTTATGTAAACCTTAAGCTTGATAAATATGAAACATTATTACTTTCTCATTCTTTTCAGTTTTCTGATTTCTTGTAAGAGCAGTGCTCAAAAAGAGACACTAGTTAGCCAATACACTTTTAAAAAAGGAAGTAGTGATGGAATCGGAAAATGGTACAAAGGTCGTGAGATTGCACATGTAATGGGTTTTCAAGGAATCAATTGGCTAGAAAGAGACAATAGAGAGGAAGAAGAGAATTCAACCACTTTGCTAAAAAACATGAACATTAAAGCTACCGATCACATTGCGGATATAGGTGCGGGTTCAGGCTATCACGTATTTCAAATGGCTCCTATAGCTAGCCAAGGAATGATTTACGCTGTTGATATTCAAGATGAAATGCTTGCCGCTATCAAAGATGGAAAGGACATGTCCAAAATAGATAATATCACATTAATAAAAGGCTCAGAGCAAAACGTAAACTTACCCGAAAATACACTTGACAAGGTGCTGATGGTTGATGTTTATCATGAGTTTAACTTCCCTAGAGAAATGCTGCTTTCGATCAAGCAATCTTTAAAGGCCAATGGAAGTATTTATTTAATAGAATATCGTGCTGAGGATCCCAATGTACCAATAAAAGGACTGCACAAAATGTCTGAAAAACAGGCTGTGAAAGAGATGAAGGCAGTGGGGATGAAGCTAGAACGGAACATCGAAAACCTACCATGGCAACATTGTATGGTTTTTGTTAAAGAAGATTGATATATGTAAAAGTTTCGGAGGCCTTAACCTACGAAACGATCTTTTTAGTATCGATTTAGGTATAAGGTGATAGTGGCAAAATAGTCCTCAGACTTCGAACTGAATTCCAGCAACACTTTTTCCGGACCGCAAAGTATACCGTCAATAGTTTCATTGTCATCAGCAGCCTCTTTAGCTAGTTTTTTAACGATTTGGACAACTTAGTCTTTTATGGAGTTATTTACTAATCTTGCTGTCAATGCCAATTTCATTTTGAAGCCATTTTTTTGAATTTATTACTTCATAATTAATAGATGGTTTGCTCAAAATGTAAATTTCAACTTCCTCTATTTTTTGTACCCTAGCCATTTGTTTTAGTTCAGGCTTTTGCTACCTGAACGCTGCAATCTTGACGTGCTGCTCCGCCATCAAGTTCGAATTGGTCATGGCATTTTCAAATAGATTAAAGCCTTCATCGCTTTGTGGTTTTCCTAATAGTTAAGGTATGGCGAAAAAGGTCACGATACCAATTATGCGAAATTGATTACTTAATTGCTTTTAGGGCTTTTAATATTTCTTCGGGCTCCGCTCTTTTCTTATGGTCCGCATCTAAAAAGGCATATTTAATGGTTTTATCAGTATCAATGACATATGTCGCGGCTAATGGTAGCTCATTACTATCGTCTCCGTTAGTGTTATTTAATCCAAATGATGCTTCATAAATGGAAGCGATCTCTGCTGTTAATTCAAATACAACCCCGAATTCCTTCCCTACCTTATTGCCAAGATCACTTAGTACATTAAAAGCTATATTGTTTTTTTCTGTTGTGCTCAGCGAATTATCTGGCAGTTCTGGAGTCAAGGCGATGAGTGTTGCTCCCGCCTCTTTAAATTCAGGTAACTTTTCTTGTAGGTAGTGTAAAGTAATATTACAATATGGACACCACCCTCCTCTATACCACACAAGTATAACTGGACCATTAGCTAATTCATTGTATAATGAAACAGGCTGGTTTTGGACATTTCTTAGGGTAAAATCAGGAGCTATGTCTCCTACATTTAATGTCTTAGAAAGTATGCCTGAATTTCTAACATCAGCAACTCCTGCGGCATTAATCTGATTTCTTTCTTCCGAGTATTTTTTGGTAGAAGCAATTCGTTGATTAGCGAGCAGTTCTTCTAAACTTTCTTTCTTGGTTTCCATTTATTGTGGCTTATTTATATTGTTTCTTTTTGCATAAGCACTTCGCTTAGGATTTGTTTAAACACATCGGTTGGTTGTGCTCCAGTTACTGCACTTTTTCTGTTAAAAACGATGGTTGGCACAGAGTTTACACCCAATCCTTGCCAGTAGGCTTCTTTGTTTCTCACTTCCATACGAGCTTCATCCATGTCTAGTCTTGCCATTGCTTCATCGGCATTTAGTCCAACTTCTTGCAATGCTTGTTTCAAAACTTCCCTTTTAGAAACATCCTTTCTTTCACTAAAAAATGCTTTGGTGAGTTTCATTTTTAATTCAGTTTGCCTTCCAAAATCTTTGGCATATTCTAACAAAATATGAGCTTCAAAGGTATTTGCCATTCGCATTCCGTCAAAATAATCGAAAGTAAACCCAAGCTCCTCACCCGCATTTATCATATGTTGTTGAGATGCTTTTTGTTGCTCGGTAGTAGAGCCATATTTTTCCTTGATATGCTCTTGTAAGTCTTGACCTTCTACTGGCATTTTAGGATTCAATTCGAATGGTTGCCACTCAATTTCAACTTGATCTTCAATTCCCATTTCTGTAATAGCTTTTTCGAGACGTTTGTAACCGATGGTGCACCAAGGGCACACTACATCTGAAACAATATCTATTTTAATTTTTTCTTCCATTTTCCTTTTATTTATTTCATTCGCGACGTCACGATCGCATATTTCCTTATATACCTTCCCATGTTGATTCTGAAAATCCTCTTCGAAATTTAGATTGGTGTTGTTGGATATAATACTTTTATTTTTACCAAGTTGTTCACTTATAGTTTGTGGTTGGCAATGGCTTTTCTTGTCATTGAGCCATTTATTTTACTGAAAGCTTTCATTGAGAAAATTCTTCTTGCCATCAATACCATCATTTTATTCATGAACCCTGGAATAATGGTGGCTTTGTTTCCCAAACCATTCAGAGCGATTTTTGCTGCCTCTGATGGACTCATTGAAGCCATAGGGATTTTGGTCCAGTCTACTCCATTATCTGTGACCATATTCGTGTCTGTTAAACCTGGTGCGAGCACACTGATATCAACATTGTTAAGTTTCAGTTCTGTGTAAAGTGAAAGTCCTAACTGGTGCACATAGGCTTTTGTAGAAGCATAATTGCTAAAGTATGGTGATGGCATTAAGCCGGCGATGCTGGAGACCAAGAGGATTCCACCTTGCTTCGCAACAGACATTTTCTTTGCAAAATGATTGGTGAGTAAATACGTCGATGTAATATTCAACTTAATTATTTGTAACTCTTTTTCTTCTGATATTTTGAGAAAGCTTCCATTGTTTTCCATACCCGCACTGTGAATAAGCATTCCTATATCCTGCTTGTCTATCTCGGTCAAAAACGCTAAAGTAGCCTTTTCGTCAGATAAATCTACAGAGAAGGTTTGAGCTTCTATTTTATACTTAGTTGATATCTCATCTGCTATTTCGCTTAACTTATTCTTACTTCTAGCTACTAATATGGGTTGTATTCCTTGCTTTGCTAATTCCATTGCAAATGCTTTCCCTATTCCTGAAGAACCTCCAGTAACGACTGCTTTGTTACCGTATTTTGATTTTAAATTTTGCATTATTTTGATTTGACTTTAAAGTGTTTCCCTTCGTTCTGAAGGGTAGATTATGAATTCACTTGTTCTTTTGACCAAGCAAAAGGCTGAAAACGTTCATCTACAGGAGTATTTGCAATGTGGTTGGTATAGTTACTAATCACTTTTTGAGATAAGCCCAAAATAACTTCCAATACATGTCTTTCTGTATAGCCTACTGCATAGAAAGTATCCAAGTCTGCTTGTGAAACATGTCCTCGATTGCGAACAACTTTTAAGGTAAAATCATGCAAAGCTTGTAGCTTTTCTGTTGGCATGGCTTCTTCATTTCTCAATGCATCACTAAGGCCTGAATCAACTTTCATCATATTGGCAATACCTGTATGTGCTGGTACACAATAATGACATTCGTGTTCCACATTAATTGTTTGCCACACCACAGTCAATTCTTCTTTATTGAAGGATGATTGTAAAAATAACTGGTGAATAGTTTGGTATGCTTCTAACAAACCTGGTGCTCCTGCCAATACGCCATGTAGACCAGGAATCATTCCATTGGCTTTTAGAGATTTTTCTAGTAAAGCTTTGCTTTTTTCTGGTGCGGTTTCGATGTTATGAATTTTTAAAGTTGTCATTGTTTGTTGTTTATATTATTCTAAACAATCGTTTAGATATAGTTCAAAAAAAAGTTAAATGTTTTTAAATGTCATTTCAATATAGTCTTCAATTTCCTCTTCAGTGTTCACCCTAGAAGCAGCAGCCAATCCGTGTTTTGCAAGCAATAAATAGTTGGCTTGTTTTTGAATGGTAGCCTCATCTTTCGATGGTTCCATTCTTAATTTTTGGATAAACAAATCCTTTAAGTTTGCCATGAAAGTGTCCATTTGTTCTTTTATTAACTCGTCTTCTGTTACCGAAAACTCGTTATAAGTATTGGTTACCAAACATCCTTTTTGGTATCCCTCTTGGTTACAAATATTTACAGAATCATAGAAGAACTCTTTGATACTTTCGACACCCTTTGAAGAACTTTCAAATTTGTCAAATATGCTTTTGACCTTCTTTTTATAGCTCTTTAGGCTTTCAACAAAAACGCCATGTTTATTTCCAAAACTTGAATATATAGAGAACTTGTTTATACCCATTTCTTTTTCAAGCAAGTGCATAGACGTGGATTCGTAACCATTTCTCCAAAATAAATTCATGGCTTTTTCGATTACTTCATCTTCTATATATTCTTTTTTTCTTGCCATTCTTAATAACTATGATGCAAAACTAACCAGTCGTTTAGTAATTGCAAAATTTCACTTGATTTTATTTCAAAACTCGGTAGAATTCTCTTTAGAATTAGTCTTTAGGCTTCTCAAGTGCCTTTCTGATATTCTCGCTATTCCAGTGGGTATCAAAGCCAACAATGCCTCTTTTGAAATCTTGGTCCAAAAGTTTTTCTTGTTCTTCAATCTCTTTCCTAGCTTTGAATATGTAGTTATCATCACGTTTAGATTCTTTGGCTAAGCGTCGTAAACTATCTTCGTCGTACTTTATGAAATTTTGGACTTGTCTATTCAATGTATATTTCCTGAAGCCCATTTTGCTCAATACATCTTTAGCTAGGGTCAAAGAAGTGTCGAGTGTTTCGCGATAAATATTATCAATTCCTAAGTTCAATAAATCGTATGCTTCGTACCTGTTTTTGGCACGAACCATAAGTTCTACGTGTGGATAATGCTCTTTTACTAGCTTCGTAACTTGCTTGGTAATAGATGGGTTATCTACGGTGCAAATCAACATTTTTGCATCGGCAATTCCAGCAGATTCTAGCAAGTCTTTTCGTGTGGCGTCACCATAATAAACTTCAAAACCCATTTTACGAAGGAAGTCAACACGATTGGAATCTTGATCTAATATGGTAGCTTCTACGCCATAGGACCTTAGGAATCGTCCAACTGTGCTACCAAAGTGTCCAAAGCCCACCAATATTATTTTTTGAGATTTTGCAATGTGATCGGTTGGTCGTTTGATTGACTCTTTTGTCCCAATATTTGGTAGGATCCATCGCTCATTAATAAGGCTAATAATGGGAGTGAGTGACATTGTAAGTGCAGTAATTACGAGCATCAGATCCATTTGGTCTTGTTCTAAAATATTCAAATTAAAGGCAAATGATAAAAGTACAAATGCAAATTCTCCAATTTGTGCCAGACCGAATGTTAGCATCAATTTTTGGTCCAGTTTTAACTTAAAAATAGACCCTGTGAGGAATAATACTATAGCTTTTATCGCAATGATTGCTATTAATATTCCGCCAATGGTAAATGGGCTTTTTGCTATTACAATAAAGTTAATGGATGCTCCCACAGCCATAAAGAACAATCCCAATAACAAATTCTTGAAAGGTTCCAGTGTGCTTTCTAGCTCATGTTTAAACTCACTGTTGGACAATACTACTCCACCTAAAAACGCACCCAAGGCAGGACTTAAACCTACATATTCCATCAAAAATGAAATGGCAAACACGATAAGCAAAGCCGATGCAATCAATAACTCTCTTACGCCTGTTTTAGCTACTTTTCGCAACATGGGTACTATCAAATATTGACCAGCAAAAACTATGACTACAACTGAGAGAATAATTGCTAGGGTTTGTAGACCAAGTGGTAAATCATCCAGTAAGTTGGCATGTTGATTATGATTTTCACCACTAGCAATTGCTTCCGTACTAGATAAAAGTGGCAATGCACCCAACATGAAAATGACAATAATGTCTTGAAACAAAAGAATAGAAAAGGATGAATTGCCAAAAGTGGTATCCATCAGGCCTTTTTCTTTGATTGTTTGTAAGGCAATAGCTGTAGAAGATAAAGCAACAGCCATTGAAATAACGAGTGAAACTTGCCAGTCGAAATCTAGTAGTGAGAAAAGTAAATAGGAGAGCAACATGGTACCTACAACTTGCAATCCACCCATTCCAAGGATGGTCTTTCGCATGTTCCAGAAGTTTTTCGGTTCAATCTCTAATCCAATCAAAAAGAGCATCACTACCACGCCAAACTCAGCAAAGTGAAGAATATCTTGTCCTTCTTCACCTATAAAACCCAAGACATAAGGGCCAATCAAGACTCCCGCTAGCAAGTAGCCAATGACTGAGCTTAAACCGAATCGCTTGGCGATAGAAACGCAAATGATGGCTCCAGCTAAAAATACAATAGCTTGAAAAAGTATACTTCCTGTCATGGGTTAAGACGATTTTAGTTGAGGTATATCATTAAGAAAAGCACAGCCAGTAAACTCGCCAAGAGTTAGATTATTTTGAAGCAAGGCTATCAATTTGGCATATTGAACCCCATGTTCTTCCAACTCAGTATCTGCCAATAAGTGAGTTCCCATTAATGCAAAAGGCGGAAAGTAAGTCATGCCACACAAATTGGCAGTTTGCTCAAATGGTCTCAAAAATTCGTTTACCGAAAAGCTGTTGGTTCCTTTGGAGCAGTAAAGCTCTCTGGAGCCTCCAGTTGTAATTACATTAAGACAAATTTTATTTTGCAAAGCAATTCCTCCGGGACCGTATGCCCAGCCAAATTCCAGCACCAAGTCTATCCATTGTTTCATCAATGGAGGGCAACTGTACCAATAAAATGGGTGGTGCCAAATAATGATGTCGTGCTTATTTAGTAGTTCTTTTTCAGCATCAACATCGATGTGGAAGTCGGGATATTTCTCGTATAAATCGTGAAATGTTACACCTTCCATGTTAATGATATGATCAACGAGCACAGCATTTGCACGTGATTTCTCAAACTTTGGATGTGAGAATAGAACTAATATTTTTTTCATTTATTTGACTAGCGTTAAAAACGAACTGTATTTTTTTGAGCAAAAATCGATGAGGCTTTTTAGGGTAATTATATTATTCCCTTTTAATGTTCACCGTACAGTTATCAGTTTTTAACCGCAATAATCTGAAATAAGTTTTTCGTTCACATTAAAACGAAATTAATATGAGTTTCTTCCTATTAGTAAATGGATAGTTTTGGACTTTTCAATCTTAAAAAGCCCAAAACTATAAAGGGGGAGCAATGACTGTCTTTACCAAATCTTAATTCTTTCCTCTAGAGGTTTAAAGTTAGCTTCTCCGGCTTTCACATCAAAAGCTTCGTAGAAAGGAGTAAAGTTAGATAATGGGCCATTTACACGCCAAATTGGTGGTGAATGTGAGTTGTTCTTGATGTAATTTCGAAGGTATTCGTCACGTGTTTTGACACGCCAAATTCTAGCAATCGACATAAAGAAACGTTGGTCTGGCGTGTAACCATTGGTTTTTGTGGTGTCTTGCCCTTGTTTTGTCATTTTGAAAGCATCATAAGCTATAGAAATACCGCCATTGTCTGCCGTATTTTCTCCTACCGTAAGACCGCCTATTAAATGTAAACTGTCCAAAACAGTGTAGGAGCTGTATCTATCAATAATGAGTTGAGTTTTTGCTTTGAACTTCTTGTAATCTTCGGCTGTCCACCAGTTTTTAACGTTTCCGTCCTTATCATACTGTGCACCATTATCGTCAAATGCATGGGTCAATTCATGACCAATCACCATGCCTATACCACCGTAATTAATGGCGTCATCCGCTTGTAAATCGAAGTATGGAAACTGCAGTATTCCTGCAGGAAATACAATCTCGTTCATGGATGGATTGTAATATGCCGTTACTGTTGCAGGCGTTGTGTGCCACTCGTCTCTATTGGGAGCTTTGTTTAATTTCGCTAAATCGTATTGGTAGTCGTTTTTACTTAATGCCACCACATTTTCAAAATACTTGTCTTTTTGGATGTCAACATTATCATATTCTCTCCATACATCTGGGTAACCTATTTTCTTGGTGATGGCATATAGTTTTTCTTTTGCCTTCACCTTGGTGCTGTCACTCATCCAGTCGAGTTCGTTTATTCTGTTTTCAAAAGCTTTTTGAAGGTTATTTACCAAATCAGATACTCGTTTTTTCGAATCTTCATTGAAATGTCTTTGAACGTAAAGTTTGCCAAGTGCATAACCCAGTTGTCTGTCAACTTTTTGAACCATCAGCTGTGCCCTTGATTTTTGAACGGCTTGACCAGAAAGTACTTTTTCATACTGGAAAGCTGCTTTTTGAAAAGGCTCGCTTAAAATATCGGCATAGTTGGTTAGAATGTTGGCTTGTAAATAAGCCTTCCAATCGGCAATTGAAATTGAACCTAGTAGGGCATTTAGTTTTGTATAATAAGCCGTTTGGCGGACATCCACAGAGTCGGCTTTGGTACCCAAATTTTTTAACAAAGTAGACCAAGAAATATTGGACAGCGTTTTGTCTAGGTCTGAGATTGCCATTCTATTGAAATTGGCTTTTATATCTCTTCGTTCTGTTCGTGTTTTGTGTACTTCGGCCAGTTGTTTTTCAATGTTATAGGCCGTAGCGGTGCTTTTCTCAGCTTGCGTATTTCCTGTGATTTGAAAAAGTGTAGTTAAATAAGCTTTGTAAGCATTCTGAATCTCGATGGTAGATTCGTCTGTTTTGAAATAATAATCACGGTCTGGTAAGCCTAAGCCTGTTTGACTAAAGTGTAGCATATTGATGCTACTATTTTCTTTGTCAGGTGAAACATCCATGCTTATCAAAGAATAGTTACCAGCCTTAAACTCATCCGTTACAAATTGCATCAACTCGGAAACGTTTTTGATGGAGTTGACTTTGTCAAGCAAAGGTTGAATAGGAGTGAAGCCTCGCTTGTTGATTGTGGTGGTGTCCATACCGGAGCTGTAGAAATCACCTACCATTTGGTCAGGAGTGCCTTTTTTGTGAGTACCACTTGAAACCTCTTCTAATATGTCTTCTAGCAGTTTTTTCTGAGGAATATTTAAGAAACTGTACGAACCAACCCCTGATTCATCATCAGCGATTACCGCCTTATCGTACCATTGTTTGTTTACGTGATTGAAAAAATCGTCACCAGGTTTGATGTTTTGACTTATACCATCGAATTCAAACTTTTTGTCTTCTGTGTTTTTTTCACTTGCACAGGAATTGAATACAAAGATGGCTATGGCTGAGTAAAAGAGGTTTTTCATTTAGACTAAGGCTAGTTTTAATATGGATGATGAATATGGCTTATTAATCGTAGTTTTCCATATTAAACCTGAGGTTTTTATTCGCTGGCCATCTTTTACTCCTCCCTTTACTCTTCTATCGCATTCTTTTTGCCAAATAAATAAATCTTTATTTGAAGTAAAACAACCATTGCAACCAGGGCAACAAGCATGATGAGCAATAGCATGTTTATTTCAGGTTTTACAGACGATAAATCGCCTCCGTAAAAAGCTATTTTTCTGAAAGCACTTAAAAACTGTGTTAAAGGAATATATTGAGCTACCTGACTGATAGCGTTTGGAAAGGCTATGGTAGGCCATGTAAATCCGCTCAAAATAAAGGCAGGTGTAGATATCACCATTAAGAGCTCCGTAGCTTTTAACTGACTAGGAATGGCTATAGAAAATAACATTCCAATAAACATAGAAGCCAGTGATAACAAGGTGGCTAAAACAAACATGGGAAGGTTAAATATATCGGCGTCAATTTTAAAATAGGGGATAAACAAACTCACAACAGCCCACATGATTGGTATCATCACTAAAAATGGGATGGCTTTTAAGACAATGTGATATAATGAAAACTTGCTCTTTTTGACAAGTGTTCCAAAGTAACCGTCTTCAAAATCTCGGGCAAAAACTAAGGCTAAAGCCAAAAAGATGACTTGTTGCATGATAGCGGCAAGAATACCCGGAAGCATAAACGTAACATAGTTTCCAGAAGAATTGTAAAGCTTATTAAAGTTGATTTTGAAACTTTCGTAGCTAGCTGCAGCTTGGCTTTGGTGTAAACCTTGCTTTTTTAATCCTTCTATTTCAATGCCCGCATTAAGTGTCATCAAAACCGATTGGATATTTTTACTAGCAGTATTTGCATTTAGCATATTTGCCATGTTAAGGTCCACTCTTATTTCAGGGTGTCTTTTTTGTAGTATATCCGCCTCAAAACCGCTTGGAATGGTTACCACGGCAGCATATTCCTTGGTTGGCATTTCTTTAATAAGGTTTCCTGAAGTATGGCGTACATCGCTCACAGCCAGTCCTTCATTGTCAGCAAACGCATCAATCATTTTGTCAGAAACTGGACTATTGTCTTCGTCCACTATCACAATGGGTAGTCCAGTTACTTTTGCCCCTTCATAAACGTAACCTAGCAGTAGTCCGTAAAAAATAGGTGCTCCAATGAAAATGGCAAGCAGTACGCTATTAGAAAAAATGCGTTGGAACTCTACTTTTATTAAATGTATGTACTCTATCATGGGTATTATTCTTTTATCAAAATGGTTGCATTCAAGAAAAATGACTGAGCAGACACATCCGAAGTAGGTACTACCTTCAATTCATAAATAGCTTCAGATAACTCGTACAATGGCGATGTACTGCTAATATCGGCGTAGTGAGCCAACTGCTTTATAGCTATGATTTTAGCCTTAGTTTCTTGCTCTATGTAAGGATTGGTCAAGGTAAGTTCTTGGTCTACTTTGAAATCATATATTTTGGACTCTGGAACCGTAAATCGGAAGAACATGCTGTTCTTTTGATAACCATTAAATAGGGCATAGCCAGGAGTTAAAAGCTCGCCCTCTTGCAGGCTTATGGTTTCAATAGTCATATCTACAGGGGCAATCATTAGTTGCTCATTTGCGGCAGAAATTACCTCTTGCTTGGCACCAATAGCTCTGTTTAATTGTCCTTTGGCTTGGTCTATTTGCTCTGTACGTGCACTTTGACCTACTTCTTTGCGTTTGGCTTTGAGTGCAGCTATTTGTGCTTTAGCCATGTCGCGTTTCATTTTTACTTCGTCAAATTGTTGTAAACTAATCAGCGAATCTTTGTACATGGCGGCTAGTCTGTTGTACGATTCTTGAGCAAAATTAAGTTGTGCTGCTGCAGCATCAATTTGACCGTCAATTTGCCCTAACTGCTCTGCAGTGGCACCTTTTAAAGCCATGTTTAATTGACCTTTTGCGGCAGTTATGGCTCCTTCTGTTTGCATCATTTTAGCATTTACTTCGGGAATATATATGGCAGCTAATGTGTCTCCTTGCTTTACAGTTTGTCCTTCTTGCACATAAATTTTGCTAATTCTTCCCGCCAGTTTATTACTAACCGATATCGTTTCAAACTTTACTTGACCTCTATAGTCAGTGATTGGTTCTGGGTTTTCGCAAGAGCTTAAGTAAGCTACTGCCATAAAACCGATGAATATATTTACTAGTGATTTCATTTCTGTTGTTTGTTAATTAATAGTGAAGTATTCCTTTGGCGTGAAGTAATGCAGTAGCTGCCTTACGCTGTTTGAAAAAAGATTCTTGTAGTTTGAAATTGGATTTTTCTAAGTCATTTAGAGCAATGAGTACATCGTTAATAGAAGCCAAATTATTCTTGTATTGCTTGTTAATCATGTCGTAGGTATCACTTGCCAAATCAATTTCTTTTTCAACCATTTTTATGTTTTGAAGGCTAGATTGGTAGGTCAATTCGGCATTAATGACACTCAAGGCTATCATCTCTTCCGCTTCGGCTTTTTGCTCCCCATATTTTAGACTTTCAATTTTAGTTTTTTCGCTTTTCAATTTAGATTCAAAGCCATCGAAGACGTTCCATTTTAGGCCAACTCCTACATACCATTTTGGGTCTAATAAGGACAAGCCACTTTCTATAAATTCATAGCGACCTTTTACCGCCACCTTTGGTATGAAATTGTTCTTTTCCATTTGAGCTTTGAAGAGTGTAGCTTGCTCTGCTTCTTCCAGAGCCATTATTTCATTTCGCTTTTCAGTGCCAGTTAAGGTGTTAATGGCATAAGGCTGTAATGTTGGACTTAGTGAGCTTAAATGCTCTCTGTCATCATTTGTGAGCTGATGGAGCACCTCTATCAGTAAGGTTTTGTTTTGCTCAAACTCCATTAACTTTCCTTCTAACTGCTGCTGTGCTAGCTCAATCTTTTTACGGTCAATGGGCGTAGTCAAACCATTTTCAATGGCTTTTCGGACAAAGTGTTCTTGCTCATTCAAGAAGTTTTTAGACGTAGTAAGTACACCTTTGGAGGCATATACCAAGGCTAGTTTATCGTAAGTTTCTATAATTTTTAAAGCTACTTTGTCTTTTTCTACTTCGGTTAGGTGATTTAGAGACGCCTCTTTATGTTTACTCGCTTCTATGGCATTATCTACAGCAAATCCGCTAAAGATTACCCAATCCAAATCCATATTGGATTTCAATATGTTTTTGTTCTGCAAATTAGGGACAGGCTGTAAGGGAATAGATGATGGGAATTCGGTATTGAAAGGAATTCCGGCAGCTTCTTTGATGAGAAGTTTTTGCGTTGCTACTAATAAGTTTTGAGTATCATCATCAAAGGTGATATCATCATTTAACCTCGTATAGCTCCCGTTAAGGGTGATTTTTGGTAGTAGGACAGACTTGGCTATTTTTTGGTCAGTTCTTACTTGTTCGCTTTCAAAATTGTAAATATTGACACTATGGCTTTTATCAAGTCCTTTGCTGATAAGCTCCCTAAGATTTGGATCCAAAAGCTGAGCATTTGCCGTGGCTGGTATGAACCACACAAGGGCTAGCAGTAGGACGCTTAATTTGGATTTGGTGTTTTGCATTGTAAATCGTTTGTTATTACAATGCAAAATTGATAAGACGGAAGACCGTATCCTTTGATCTAAATCAAAAAGCGAAAATGGATACCATTTAGCTTAATCTTTTCTTCTAATTCGGCTGAGGGTTTCTTGTGTTATTCCAAGATAAGAAGCAATATGACCTAGAGCTACACGCTGAGAAATATTGGGCAAATCTGCAAGCATGTAATTATACCTTTCCTTGGCAGTTTGGAATTGGATGGCATTTAGTTTTTGAACCATTTGGTTGAGCATTTCTATTGCCAATAACCTAGCAAATGTTTCCATTTTATGGTATTTAGCTAAGAGCAAGTCCATTTTCTTTTTCGAAATCGAATAGATCATTGCGTCTTCTAAAATCTCCAAATAGTACAAACTAGGTCTTTGTTGAAAGAAGCTATCGACGCTAGTCATGAAGCTACCATCACCAAAAAACCACTGTGTTACATCTTTGCCATCTTCTTTGAGATAGTAACTTCTACCTATCCCTTTTTCCACAAAATATAGCTTATGACAAACCTGACCTTCTTTTATAAGTACTTGATCCTTAGTGACATCTTCTTTTTCAAAATGAGAAACAATATCGTTTAGCTCCTCGGTAGAGAATGGCACAAGTTTTAATAAAAAATCGGCAATCATATTATGAAATCAATTGAAGGTTTTAAAGCTGTTCGGCATGCTTTTAGCGAAATTAATTCTTTAAATGTACAATCCAAATGTTAATATGTCTTACGGTACTTTTTCGAAATTTTGGACCTAAGTTTTGCCTAAAATTTACACCTACCCTTTCGTCTTCAGTATTGTATTTGGTTGCTTGAATATTGTGAGCGTATTTCATTCGGCTCATTTTTTAGTGATTTTTTCAATTTTGAGTGCATAAAACTTGAAAAGGTAAAAACTGATAAGATGGTATCGTTCCCGAGATCGATTGCGTAAATAAAGTCCTGAAATATGTTGCTTAAGTACAATTTTAAGTCCTAAAATTGTACAAATCCGATGCGAAATATTAAATAAGCGTGTTGGTTTGATCCGATTTTTAAACCTTAAATATCTTCCCGAATTCTCTATTTAAACTGTAACTATTATGGATATGAAATTTTACAATTTATGTAGGAGAAGTAATGGCATCATTGCCTTGTTTCTTTTTACATTTTTAGGTTTTACGAGTTTTGCTCAAAACTCGGTAACAGTCAGTGGTATCGTGTATGAGGGTGAAAGTAATACGACTTTGCCTGGCGTTAATGTGGTCGAAAAAGGAACAACCAATGGAACAGTAACTAATATAGATGGAAAATTTAGCTTGTCAGTGGCTGGGTCTAGCTCGGTTTTGGTTATAAGTTATATTGGTTTTGAGTCTAAAGACTTATCTGTTGGTCAGCAAACTCAATTTGAGATTCGAATGACTAATGATGACAAGGCACTTGAAGAGGTTGTTGTTGTAGGTTATGCTCAATTGAAAAAAACTGATTTAACAGGTTCCGTAGGAAGTGTTAGCAGCAAATCTATTACGGAGCGAAACTTTACCAATGCATTGGAAGCAGTGCAGGGAAATGTGGCAGGTGTGCAAATATCTCCTTCAACTGGTCGAATAGGTGATGGTTTTAATATTACCATTAGGGGTAATAACTCACTTAACGAAGACTCTAATCCGCTATATGTGGTAGATGGAGTACCATTAGACAATATCGATTTCTTGAACCCACAAGACATTGCAAGAATTGACATTTTGAAAGATGCATCCTCTACCGCAATTTATGGTTCAAGGGGTTCTAATGGTGTAGTTATAGTTTCTACTAAAAATGGAGCAACGGCGAAAGCTGGCCTGAATGTATCATTGGATACTTATTATGGTACGAAGCAAGTTGCTCGATTACCCAAAATGATGGGAGGTGAGAAATGGTGGTACTATCATCAGTCTGCCTACTTGGCAACTACTAATTTGAACGATCCAATGGCAATTACTCCTGAGTTGTTGGCTTCTAAAGTTACTGGAAGTGCAAACACATTATTGCAAGCTAGAGCAGATGCCAATGAGACTTTTGATTGGTACGACTTGGTGCTACAGGACGGGATGCAGCAAAACACTTATTTGAATTTCTCAGGACGAGGAACTGGTGGACTTGGCTATAATGTAGGATTGGGAGTTCAAAACGAAACTGGAAATGTGCAAAACGAAGCATTGGATAAGTACTCTATGAAAGTAGGCATCAACCATAAAATTAATAAGCATTTTTCGTATGGTTTAAACAGTACCATCGCGATGACCGAAGATCAGTTTGGTAGTAGTGTTGCTATGAGAGAAGCATTTAGGTTGAACCCATTCTTATCGCCATATGGTGAAGATGGTGTAACACTATATCCTCAACCAGGAAAACTTTTAGATGCGAATGGCAACTACCTAATCAACAAAACAAGTACCTATAATCCACTTTTGGAAATTGCGAACTCTTCTGACAAAAGACGCAGTTTCACAGGTGTAGGGAATATTTTCTTGGAATATAAACCTCTTGAGTGGCTATCTTTTAAAACAAGTTTTGCTCCTAGTATAGTGAATAGTAGAAGGGGAAAATCGTGGGGTGCAGAAACGAATACAGGGATTAGCAACAGAAACCTTCCTTCGGCACAGATGGAAAATGTTCAAAAACTGAATTATACATGGGATAATCAGTTCAACATTACCAAGACAATTAACAACGAACACAATTTCAATTTCTTAGGGCTTCAAAGTATCTTCTCAAGCCAAGTGGAAGGTTCTAAATTAGCAGCACGGTATTTACCTTTCGATACCGACTTTTTTAATTTGGGGTCTGGTGACCAATCCACTTATAGTATTGGGTCTTATTTTAACAAACAAACCCTCGCTTCTTTTGCAGGTCGTTTAAACTACAATTTCAAAGGGAAATATTTTGTAACTATCTCTAATAGATGGGACGGTTCTTCACTTCTTTCTAAAGAAAATCGTTGGGACTTTTTCCCATCAGCCGCTCTGGCTTGGAACTTAACCGAGGAATCATTTTTAGAGAATATCCCTGCAATTTCATTCTTGAAATTGAGAGCTAGTTATGGTTTCACAGGAAATAATATCATAGATCCATATTCCACTACCAATGTTTTGGATACGCAAACCTACTACGATTTTATGGGTACAAATGCCAATGGATGGAGAGCAAGTTCTCTGTCTAATAATGCACTAGGTTGGGAAAAAACTAGAGAAAGTAACTTTGGTCTTGATTTCGGTTTCTTGAGAGACAGAATATCTGGTAGTATAGATGTTTACGACAGACTTTCCGATGATTTATTGCTACAGCAAGATTTACCAATAGAATCTGGGTATGAGTCAATAAGTGCCAATATAGGCTCTGTGAGCAACAAAGGGGTAGAGATTGCCTTGACAACTCGAAACATCGAAAAGAATAAGTTTTCATGGCAAACCACTTTTACTTTTACCAAAAACAATAATAAAATTGTCTCGATTTATGGCCAAGACCAAGTAGATGACGTAGGAAATGGTTGGTTTATAGGTGAATCTATCAACTCGAGTTATAATTATGTTTTTGACGGTATATGGCAAGCCGACGAAAGAGATGAAGCTAAATCCTACGGCCAACTAGAAGGGCAAGCAAAAGTAAAGGATATCAATAATGATGGTAAAATTACTCCAAACGAAGATAGAATCATTTTGGGTTCAGCTGATCCGAAATTCACTGGAAGTGTATTTTCGACAATAAAATATGGCAACGTAGATTTTTCATTCTCATTAATTGGGAGTGAGGGCGTTTTTGTAAGAAGTCCTTTCCATGCCAACTTTACCGATACAAGAGACAGAGGTCGTCAGAAATTGGACATTGGATGGTATGTTCCCGAAAATGGTGCCGGTGTTCCAGCACAATTCAACAATGAATATCCACAGGCAAGAAATCAAGGTGCATACTGGAGAAGTAATGGAGTGGGGTATTACAGAGATGCCTCGTTCATGAAAGTCAAAAACATTACTTTGGGCTACAAATTGCCTGAAATTGCAGCTAACAAAATTGGAACAAAGTCGGTGAGAATTTATGGTAATGTGTTAAATCCATTCGTGTTTTCTCCTTATGATGGATATGATCCAGAGTGGGCAGCAGCGAGCTTTGATGTGGGTAGGGTTAGTTCAATCACTTATCAAGTAGGTCTTAATGTTAAATTTTAATCGATATCAGAATATGAAAAGTAATAGCATAAATAAAATATTCTTATTGACTCTTTTGGCGAGTCTTTCGCTGACTTCTTGTGAGGATTTCTTGACAGAAGATAATAGGTCAAACGTAACAGCTGAAAGTTACTATATAACTAAGTCTGGTTTTGAAGCATTGATAAATGCCAATTATTCACAATTGCGAGATGTGTATGGGGGAGAGCCATGGCTGTTTTCGGCAGGCACGGACCTTTACGCCGAAGGACGTTCTCAAGAACCAGAAGGGCTTAGCCAATATTCAGATTTAAATCCTTCATCTTCAGGGGTTAATCAACTTTACAATACTTGTTACAGTGCAATTCAACTAGCAAATCAAGCTCTACACTATGCCGACCTTACAGAGCAATCGAGTAGTGTAAGTACCTCAAAAGGAGAAGTGAAATTCCTTAGAGCCTTGGCATATTTTAATTTGGTTCAAACTTATGGTGGTGTTGCTCTTGTAAAAGAATACATCAATGAGCCAGTATTGGAATTTGAAAGGAATTCTGCAGAAGAAGTATATGCTTTCATTATCAGTGATTTGGAAGAAGCTATTAATTTAGTGAATGATGGTGCTAATAATGGTAGGGTTAATAAAAGAGCTGTCCAGCATTTGTTAGGAAAAGTTTACTTAACAAGAGGATATGAATCATTTGGAACTCCTGCAGATTTTAGCACTGCAAGCTCTATTTTGGACCAAGCAATTGCAGGTCAAGGTTTGGATATCCCATATACACAGTTATGGAGACCAGAAAACGACGGAAATGCTGAAACGCTTTTCGCTGTGCAATATTCGGCAGCGTCCATTAGTGCTGATCCATTTAAGTATGGAAATAGCCAAGCTAGATACTTTGGGCCATATTTAGGAGGATCAGAAGTTGCTGGCAATGCTCCGCAGAGGTCTTATAATCTTTTACCAACAGATTTTGCCCTTGGCTTATTTACCGAGGATGATGATCGCTGGGAGGGCTCGTTCATGGTCCGAGTTTATGACCGTTATTATGACGAATTCGATGTGGATGATAAAAGCAGTTTAGGCATTTTTCATTACTATGCTCCAGCTTGGACAACAGCAGAAGACTCAATTGCTTTTGTTACTAAATATCCTTCAGCAACATACCACCAATATGGTAGCTATAGTTCACAAACGGTTAGCAGCGATTATCAAACTATTCCGTTAAAGAAGTTTGACGATCCAAAATCCTCTTTTGGTGGAAGCACGAGTACTAGGGATATCGTAATTGCGAGACTAGGAGAGACTTATTTATTAGCAGCAGAGGCATATTTGAAGGCTGGAGATGCCGCCAAAGGATTAGAAAGGTTAAATGTAGTGAGAACCCGTGCAGGTGTAGCCCCAGCCACCATGGGCGAGTTTGATATCGATTACATTTTAGATGAAAGAGCACGTGAGTTGCTAGGTGAATACCATAGATGGTTTGATTTAAAAAGAACAGGAAAATTAGTGGAAAGAACAGCAGCTCACCATAGATTAATATCAGTGGAGAATTTTAATGGTGCAAATGGAGAATTGAAGATCTTAAGACCAATTCCTCAAGCAGCCATTGACCTGAATCAAAACAGGAATTTCCCACAAAACCCGGCGTATAATTAAATAAGGAATGTTAATTAAATAAATTCAATCTTAAAGGTATGGTCAATCGGCCATACTTTTTTTATGTTAAAAAGGTACAATTGATAAATAAAATGTTATCAATTGTACCTAATAGAGCCTATTTAGTAAGAGCCGTGAGCTTTTATTTTCTAGCAGCTTTAAACTCGCTTCCCTCATACCATTTTGGGAAGTAATCTTCATTTCCTAATTTCAGTCCTACGTTAAAAAACAGTTGTAAATCCTGCTGAACACCACTTAATTCTGTGGTTTCAGGATTGTATTCATCGGAAGGTTGATGATACTTATTCTTAATGTAATCTTCTTTAAACTTTTTAATGTCTTCAATACTGACATCATAACCTTCATGCGAACCACTTGCGTACAATGCAGGGATACCAATTTTGGCAAAGTTGAAATGGTCTGACCTGAAGAAATAACCTTTCTCAGCATCTGGGTCTGGAATTATGTATCGGTTTTGTTTTAATGCGGCTTCCTCGGCATATTCGTCCATTTCAGATTGACCATAACCTGTTATGGTGAGGTCTTTCATTTTTCCTGGGCTTGCTAAGGCATCCACATTGATATTAGCTACAGTTTTTTTAGGATTGAAAATTGGATTTTCAGCGTAATAAGCGGAACCTAATAAACCTTGTTCTTCTCCTGTAACTGCTAATAAGACAATGGAGCGTTTGGTGGCATTAGTTTTCTTAAAAGCTTCTGCTATGGCCAATAAACCTGCTACGCCCGATGCGTTATCTATGGCTCCATTATAAATAGAATCACCATCAATGGCTTTACCTACACCAAAGTGGTCCCAGTGTGCAGAGTAAATGATATACTCGTCTTTTCTGTCTGTACCAGGAATCAAAGCAACTACATTTTTAGAAACATCTTTTTTAATTTTGTTCTCTATGGCTACAGATACATTTAAGTCTAAAGGAATAGGACTGAAGTCCTTGTTTCGGGCAAGCGTTTTATAATCTTGACCTTTCATGGCTGATGCTTCAAAGAGTTTTGTTGTGCTCTCGGCACTTATCCAAGATTCAACATCCAAAAGCGGTAAGTCGCTCTCAATGATTAATTTAGCTCCACTCCATCCAGATTCTACTACGTTCCAACCATAAGAGGCTGGCTCGGTATCGTGAATGATGATGAGCCCCGCAGCACCTTGTCTTGCAGCTTCTTCGTATTTGTATGTCCATCGGCCATAATAAGTCATTTCGTTTCCTTTAAAGAGGGTAGAATCACCTGACTTAAAGCCTGGGTCATTAATTAGAACAACGGCTGTTTTTCCTTTCCAATCTATGCCTTCGTAATCATTCCAACCGTATTCAGGAGCTACAATGCCGTAACCGGCAAAAACAAGTTCTGAGTTTTCAAGACTGACATTAGTAACCGCCTTACTAGTAGTAGCCACAAAATCTTTCAGATGGCCTAAATTAAAACTTCCATTTTTGCCAGATATGACCATGTTTTTGGACGGCATTCCATCAATTTCTACCATGGGAACCTCTTGGAAAAAGCTATCACCATTTCCTGGCAAAACCCCAAGTTTCTCAAATTCCTCTTTCAAATAATTGACCGTTTTTACTTCTCCTTCAGTAAAAGGTTTTCTTCCCAAAAACTCATCGGAGGCTAGTCGCTCAATATGATTGCCAATAGTGGTTTGGTTAACTTCAACTTCTTTGGTAGCGTCATTTCGACAGCTGATAAAAAGAGTAAGGGCTAATAAGGCTAAGTAGTTTTTCATGGAGGATAGTTATTGATTTTAATAGTTTTATTCCCAAGCGAAAGTAGGCTTTATAATAACTAAGCTAAGATATTTTGATCAGGCTAGAAAGTAATGTGAGCAAGAACTCGATAAACAGTACTGATTTCAAGTATGTTACTATAAGTTAAGACTGAATTTCAGACTTTTGCTTGATGCTTAGCTTTGGGGAAAGCGTTGAGCTGCTTGTAAATTCAAATCACATATCCATTGAATGCTATACTATTGGGTATATACGCATGAATAGGAGAGAGCTGAAGTTTATTGCAAAACGGCAGTAAAGTCACCCGACACGTTTATTTTGGGCTGTGTGCCAGCAGTGCCAGCCACCAACTCCAGCATGCTGACCTGAAAGTTACCCTTGAGTAATTTTCCATCGATACTAGAAATAGTCACTCTTCCGCCATCACCACTTGCGGTATTAAAGAACTTCTGATTGCCCGAAAATACACTGCCTAGTTGTAATTCGCTAAAAGAATCACCTTGTTTACTCGCTTGAAACTTGCCATCCACATAACCCGGATTTACCATATATGTGCCCGGAACGAGCTCATCTATAAGAATTCGAAAAGATAGCACATCTACACCAGAAGTCATGACAATGAAAGCATTGGTGGGATTTGCTGTACTGCCAAACCTACAATCAGTTCCTTTTATCTCCGCCTGGGAAGTACCGCTCACTTGGTATTGAAACTGGACGGACTTGGGACCAGCACCGTCATTTTTACAAGCAACCACTACAAGAAAGAAGAGCATAGGAGCGAATAACTTTTGCATAACATTATAGTTTTAATGTGAAAAAGCATGGAATGAATTTGAAGACCAGTGAAAATCTACTTCGCTTACCAAAAATACGAATAATTGCAATACAATAGCTAAGTTGCTTAATATTAAGTTAATAGGTTATAAGATGCGAAAAGCAAAGCGTACGGACTAATAACTCCGCTTATCAAAAAGCTCGGTATCTTCTAGCATATACTCTAAAATGGGTCTGCATCTATCTTTGCAGGCTGGGTAAAATGCCTTGTGTTTTTTATCGTCATTTTTGATTGGTTTTCCCCACCAAAACTCCGCCAAAGCAATCGGTTTTAAATGATGCTGAAAGGCAAACTGCAGGACCTTTGGAGCTACACATTCGCCAGCTGCTGTCGGTGGATTCCCGTGTGAAGAACCTGCAAAAATTTCGAGTAGATTTTGATATCGCCCCGATAGATTCATGAAATGATAATTTTCAAAAAGACGTCTTTGCAAGGCAAAGGACTTTTGACTTCTTTCTAACTTCAAAGAATCAATCTCAACTGGGTTCATGGATTCCTTTATCTGCTTGCCTATTTCTGTAAGCTCGGTCATGCCTTTGTTTATGAAGAAGTCGCCCATAGACGGAAGAAAAACTGAAGGAATGAACTGATCACATTGAGCATTTAAAGGAAGTTTACCTGAGACTGTACCAATAAAACAATAGCTGAGATCTTCTTTTTGAACCACAAGCACGCCAAACATCTTTCCCTTTTTTGATAGAAAATCTTTTCCCCAATGTTTTGACTCCTTTGAAATAAACTCTTGAAACTCAGCGGCCGCTATTTTTGCGATTTCAGATATCTCTTGAGCAAATGGATTATTGAGCTTTTGGGGTATACTGACCTCAGTAATATTTGTCTTGAAGTCAAAAATGAATTGTTTGTTCAAATAGCTTTCTGGCAAGAATTAAGACCAGCATTAAGAATAAGGCCGCAAAGTTATTCAAAGATTGATATCAATTGTGACAAAGAAGTATTTTACTTAGTCGTAGGAAGTAGAAATGGGAGTGAGGCACTATTTTGATAAACTGAATTTGAATTCTTGTACTGTTTCACTTCTGATGTTGTTTGAATAGCCATTTTGGCAATGTTTCTCCTAAAATTGTTGTGGTAAAAACGTTGTCATGTGTTGTTTCTTTTAGCTTCCAAAAAAGAATAGAATTGTTCATTTCCTTATAAAATTGCTCGTCACTATCAATTGGGTTTTCGGTGTCATCCATACCGTGAATTAGCCAAATAGGAATTGCCGAAAGCTCTTGTATCTTGTCAAACTGTGGAATTCCTGAAATGCTAATGCCTGCTGCAAATAGTTCGGGTCTTGCCGACAAGGAATTAATTACGGTTGAAGCTCCCATTGAAAATCCAACGACATAAATTCTGTTGTTGTCAATATTCAAATTTGATTTAAGCGAGTCAATTAGTTCTAATACTGAATTCAGACAAGGTCTCGGTATCGAATAAAGCACATTTCTTGTTGTGCTATCCATTACATAGTCTGATGAGCGGGTTGGGAATTGCGGGGCCAAAACATAAGCTGGATACTTATTTTGAATTTCAGGGCTGGCAAACAGCTTTTGCAATATCCCTAATTGAGATGTATTGTCGGTTCCCACTGGCCGACCTGAACCATGATATACCACAACTAAAGGATATTTTTTATTTGTTTTTGGTTGAAATAAGCGATAGTTAATTTCTGTCTGCTCTTTACCTTTAAAAGTACCGGAGTCAAAAATAGCATTGTCTAAACTTCTGATTTTGAGAATCTCTTGTTTCGATAAAGTGGTGTCCGCAGTGTTTTCTAAGACAACTTGTCCAAATTGTTTTTTAGTAGGAGAACAAGCACTCAGGAAAATGATTGAAGCTAAAAATATTCCTTTCATTATTATGTTTCTGTCGGTTTGGCTGGTCTCTCAAAATTTCATCAAAATTAGTGTAAATCTAGCTTTGGTTTGAGGTGTGCCTCCTTAATTTAACTTTCTTAAGTGGCTTATTTTCTCCGGAATATATAAATGACAGGTCTGAGAAATACAATAATGATGTCAGGCCAGAGTGAGGATTTAAAACGCGTAACCTAAATTAAAAGCTTAGAAGAGCTAACTGGCAACAGTTTTTATTTATCTGTGCCAAATTCAAGTTGTCGCTGGTATTCTTTTTCATCAAAATAGCCGTTTGATTTTTTGAGTTACAACCAATTAACGCAACTATAAGCAAAATTAATAATGATAGCTTTTTAATCATATTTACGAATGTTTTCATAAATTTTGTCTTAATTTCTGACGAACGTTAAGCAACTGCTTGATTATTAGCCTGTCTATTTTTCCATTTTTCCCAATACCTCACTTGTAAAGAGGCCAAGTTCTCCCAATAGCTATCGGGAGGATCCAATCCAAATTTAGTATTTTACTTTCTTATCCTAGCGATCGGTTTTCTTTTCTCAACAAGGAAGACGAAGGCTGTTTTTGGAGGATATTGTTCTCTGTTGGTAACCATATTCGAAATAATGACAGCAATTTTTCTTACTGTTGCGGTGATTGCCGCTTGTCGTCCTTTTTTGAATGCTATCTTTTTGAAGAAATTCTCAGGAAAAAGTGGAATAGCCAAAATCAAGGAAGTTTTTAGAGTATGGGTGAATAAAACCGATAGGCAATTCAAATAATGTTGCTTAAAATTTGGATATATTCAGGTCTTAGAATACGCCTAGTCCGCCGTACCGATACATTTCGGTACTAGACCCGCTCATTGGCCACAATGGAATTGCCACAATGGAATTGCCGTAATGGAATTGCCGTAATGGAATTGTGGTGTGCCGGGCTGGCATACCAAAGGCTTACTCCATCAGTTACTAAGGTGGAGCCGTCTACTCGATTAGCTGCAGCCATAATTTTTCAGAAGTTTCTTTATGTTATTCTGTAAATGTGGTTTTTGTAAGTTCAAGGCTACCATTCCACAGGCTTTTTTGAAAATCCTTGTTGTAAGAAGCAACAGAGGTTTTAACCACTTTTCCATCGGAGAAATAAATTCCCTTTAAGTCTTTAAACTTTTCAGAATAAGCAAGGTTTGCTAAATTTCTTCCTGCTTGAGCTGGTGTATGTATGTTGCTTTTTATTAGGGTCAAAACAGGGAATACGTTTTTCCATAAAAATCGCATAATAGGTGAATAAGTTTTGGCAAGCCCTGTGCCTGGTGTCATTCCTGGGTCATAGGCATTTACCCTAATGTTTGTGTTTTTCAATCGCTCTTGTAATTCATAAGCGGTCATTATGTTACACAATTTTGATGTAGAATACCTTCTTTGTCCTACGATGTTAGGTTTTTCGGAAGTTTCTTTTGGGAAAGCAAGCTCTTGAACACTGGTATAAATTGGTGGTTCTATTGGTGTTTTAAGTGCTGGGTCGTGTGTTTCGCTAGATGTGAATGTTATGTGTCCGTCATTTTTTATTAAGGGTAGCAATTGCATAGTTAAGGCAAACGGACCGAGATGATTTACACCAAATGTTTGCTCAAATCCATCTGCCGTATATTGTGTTTCGCCAATATTCTGTACTCCAGCATTGTTTATCAAGATAGAAATAGAATTGCTTTTTTCTTTGGCAAATGATTCTGAGAACTTTCTTATGGATTCTAAAGAAGCCAAATCCAATTCCAAACATTTTAAGTTTTTATGTCCTGTTTGGGCTTTTATTTTATCGATTACTTCTTGCCCTGCATTCATGTTTCGGGCAGGAATGATAATTTGTTCGTTTTTGGCAATTTGAGCCATTTGTAAAGCACACTCAAAACCTATTCCACTGGTTGCTCCTGTAATAATAATTGTGTCCATATTTTTTTGTTTTCTTTTAAAATGATGAAGCAAAGTTCAGCACTTCAAAAGCAAAAACTTTTGCCATTTGGCAAATAATGGATTTAGATGCTTTTTCGAATCCTGCTTAATGATGATTGCGTGATTCCTAAATAAGAAGCGAGATAGGAAAGCGGAATTCTGTTGGCTAAATTCGGAAACTTTTCTAAAAAACTAAGATACCTTGTTGTAGCATCTTCGGCTAGCATGGGGCTTAGTTTATTTACCTTTTCAACCAATGCTTTTTCTGTTATTTTATTGATTATGCCGTCCCATTGAATGATAGTGACTGACAAATCGTTGAGTGATTCTGTAGAAAATACCAGTAGGGTACATTCTGTTACAGCCTGAACATATTCTGAAGATGGGATTTTTTGATTGAAGCTGTTTATGTCCACTGCAAAATTGTTTTCATCAATAAAGTATTTGGTGATTTCATCCCCTTCGCTGTTATAGTAACATACCCGTAAAATACCTTCTTCAATAAAAGCAACTTGTTTTGGTATTTTTCCTGCTTCAGAAAAGTATTCGCCCTTTTTCAGCTCCAATACCTGTGCTTTTCTCTTTATCAAGTCAATTTGCTGTTGATTTAACTGCCCAAATTCCAACAGATAGTTTATTAATTTGTCCATAGTCACAAAGGTTGTCATTGCATTTTATTCGGAATTTGTCAAATGGCAAAAAGGTTGATTGATTTTCGTATTATTTTATTTGTACGGTTTGTCTGGTTCTGAATAACGTGTTTGTATATGAGCTGTGGCGTGTCTCGGCACAGACCTTTCCTGATAAAAACTGGCTCTGGAAAATCCGCAGGATTTTCCAAGTGAGGACTGACCAAGCCATAACTTAGATACGATGCTGAACTCAACCCAAGGTAGCTAAAGCCTTAACTTTGAAGACCTTAAATTAAGCTAATACCAAATTTCAGTTGTTATGAGTAAAAATAAGGAAAATTATGGATGGTTAAACACCAAGAGTAATAGTGCCAAAACTTTAATTGAACGAGCCAAGAGAGAAGTGCCCGATTTTGCCGATCACGTCAAGAAGTTTGAGCATCAAAGAAAAGAGCTAAACGAAGCTATATTTGATCTAAAACAAGAAAAGTGTGTGAAAATACAACTCTCTTGGCAACAAATTGCCGAGCAAAAAATGGGGATATTAAAAGACCAATGTCAGCATTGTAAAGAACTCAGTTTATAGGTAGTGAAAACCTTAGAACCCTGCCGACCGCCAGCTATAAAAATAAAACGAAGCCTAAAAGAATCGATTTAAAAAAGCTACCCAAAGGGGGAAAGGAAAGGCTATGCCAATGGAATGAAAACAATTTAAAATGTTATGAAGATTAAGCTCTAAAATGGAGAAAGGAGGATTAAATGGTCTTTAAAGCAGAAAACCGTAGCAAGGTATAACCGCCAGCCTAGGTCAAGTTTTTTATTGAATCGCCATACTTCGCTTCATTCGAGCCTAATTGCTGTGTGCAGTTTTATTCGGTTATTTTATTCTTTAAATCCATTCTTTCGTGTAAAATTCTGGTTATTTCGACATAGTCTTGTTCCAATGTTCTGTAGAAGATTATATGTCGATTTGTTTTCAATCCGAGAAGTTGTTTTGATATTCCTTCATAATTTTTTCCTAAATCTGGATTGTCAGCAATTTCTTGGCAGTTAAAAATAAGACTTTCGAAATACTTGTCAGCTTGTCTTTCCGACCAGACTTCAAATGTATAATCCCAAATTTTAGATAAATCTTCGACAGCTTTATTGGTCAGTTTGTATTCAGCCATTCGAGTGCTTTTTCGCTTTTAAAGATTCGAGATGTTTTTTAGGGTCAAAGTCGAGTGCTATTCCGCTATCAATTCCTTCTTGTATTGCAGTTTTTAAAGCAATTACTTTACTTTCTTCTTCTTCTAAAAGTCTCAATCCAGCACGAATGACTTCGCTAACGTTCTTAAACCTTCCTTCGCTTATTCGGCTTTGAACGAATTGGTCAAAATGATTTCCGAGAGATATAGATGTGTTTTTGTTCATTTAAATACTAATTTTCTCAAATATACCAAAAAATGGTATAAGGCGAAATTTTCCTCAAAATGCACATAACGGATTACGTATTGGCGATGGTGGGGCATTTGAAAAACGTCAGCCCAACATTTGTACAATGCCCGATAGAAGCACAAATGTTGATTTTACAACTGTGAACCCCACGATTGCCAATACGATGTTGAACTCAACCCAAGGTAGCTAAAGTCCTAATTTCGAAGACCTTAAATCAAGCTTGTATCAAATTTCAGTTGTTATGAGTAAAAATAAGAAAAATTATGGGTGGTTAAAGACCAAGAGTAATAGTGCCAAAACTTTAATCGAACGAGCCAAGAGAGAAGTGCCCCATTTTGCCGATCACGTCAAGAAGTTTAAGCATCAAAGAAAAGAGCTAAACGAAGCTATGTTTGATCTAAAACAAGAAAAGTGGGAGAAAATACAACTCTATTGGCAACAAATAGCCGAGCAAAAACTGGGTATTATACAAGACCAATGCCCGCATTGCAAAGAACTCAGTTTAAGGGTAGTGAAAACCTTAGAACCCTGCCGACCGCCACCTATAAAGATAAAACCAAGCCTAAAAGAATGGCTTAAAGGCTCAGTGAGAATCTAAAAAAAAGCTACCCACATGGGGAAGGGGAAACCTATATTCAGAATAAAGAATTAAAGAGAATCAATGACCAAAACAATACCTAAATACCGACTAAGGAAAGTTATGAAACTTCAAAAAACAACTCAATGGGAATAAAAAGGCTCACAATTTAAGATGAATGTTTATTGAATCCCCATAGACCCTAAAATCACAAATAATGCTAACAATTATGCCCCTAGCAGGGGGCTCGAGCTCAACACAGGGTCAAATGAACCGAAGCCTTACTTCGCTTCATTCGACCCTAATTGTTGTGCGTTGTTTTTCACTTCCACTACTTTCCATATCATTAAAAACAGAACACTCATCCATGGTCCAAATAGAGCCATTACGAAAATTATCCAAGTCAATCCTTTTCTTCTGTCCATGTCGGATAAAAGAACAATAGCAATGATTAAATTCATTACCATGCTAATTAAGTTTATAGCAATGGATGAAAATAAAGAATGAGCCTTAGTCATATCCGTCAGTGGAAAGACATCGTAGTAAAGTTTCATTCCGTAGGTCAGTCCGAAACGACTCAGTATGTCAAACGAAATAAGTATCACACCATATTTTTTTAGAAGCTTGATTATTTCTTCTTGTGTCAGAATTGAAGTCATATTTTTTTAAAATCAAATTGTCCGTGAAAAATGACGCACAACGATTGGGCTTTAAGTAGTGCGATTTAAAAGCTGTGACACTCGCATACCTTGCAGCCAAATCTTTGATTTGGTTCCTTTTAGTTTTTGCTTCAGTGTGCCAAATCAAAGATTTGGTGGTGTCTCAAATGGCGAAAAACTTTCTAAATGCTCATCTAGCAGCTTTACTTAAAACCTCATGTGTGTGCCTTGAATGGCGAATTTAGTTCTTAAAAAGAAGAATCCAAAGGGTGAAAGTCCCGTAAGCAGGGGAGTCGTTACCTCAAGCTAAGTAGGAGGCAAGGGTGGGTCAGGTGACTGACCATCTGAAGTAATCGGACCGCCGAAGCGGCCAAACCACGTTGTCTGTACTGACGAACAGGAACTACATACTGAGGCTATAAGGACTGGGCGTCCCCGACGTATGAGGTAACACATGCTGCCGAAGTCCAAAACTCTGCAAAGAGACAGTTCCGAAATAGTAGATCTGGCGGGGATAGACAAAAGGATATTCGCCTTACCAAGGGAGATCTCAGAACGTACTAAATACGATTTGAGAAGTCAGCAGAAGTCATAGTAGATACAGGAAACGAGCCGATGAATGAAGCGGATGGTCTCACAAGGTATTGAAGGACTGAACATTGAATTGTGTCTGGAATTAGTCAGGAATCATTGATAGCCTGATTTTTCAGAAAGACAGAAAGTTTAAACTATGATAGAGCAAATTTTACAGGCTAAAAACCTTACCAAAGCTCGCCGAAAGGTGGAGCGAAATGGAGGTTCGGCAGGCATGGATGGAATGCAAACAACTGAGCTGAAATCGTTCATCGAACAGCATGGAGAAGGTATTCTGACCTCGATTGTCAATGGCAAGTACTTACCAAGCCCTATCCTAGCGGCAGAAATACCGAAAGCAAGTGGTGGAACCCGAATGCTGGGCATACCCACCGCAACCGACCGATGGTTACAACAAGCTGTAAGTCAGCAACTGGCTATGAAATTTGAGCTCGACTTTGAGGACGAAAGCTACGGTTTTCGCCCAAAGAGGAATTTGCATCAAGCAGTTTTGCAAGCCCAAAAGTACATCAATGATGGCTTTAAGGATATTGTAGATATGATGGGCACGCCTAGTGTTGAGTAAGTTTTTCGACGAAGCGACTGTCGCCCATTAGAGCATTACAAACTTCTACAGCTTATCTCAACGGGGCCGCCTAGGCAAGGTAAAATGCCCCATCACTCTGCGTTTAATATGCAAGTGGCTTCGTGCACCTATCATGATAAATGGTAAACTGCACAAACGCCGCAAAGGAGTACCACAAGGCAGCCCACTTAGTCCATTATTGTCAAATATTATGCTTGACCAACTGGATAAAGAACTCAAAAGGAAAGGCTTAAAGTTCGTTCGCTACGCTGATGATTTTAGCATCTATTGCAAATCAAAAGCAGAAGCCAAACGGATAGGTAACTATGTTTATCTCTTTCTAAGAGACAAACTAAAACTACCCATCAACAAGGCAAAAAGCGGCATTCGTAGACCTTCGAATTTTGAGCTTTTGGGTCATGGCTTTGTGCCTACTTACAAAAAAGGAGAGAAAGGCAAATACCAACTTGTAGTAAAAGAAAGCAGCTGGAAAAGGCTAAAACGCAAGCTAAAGGCAGCCACCAAGAAAACCAAACCATACAGTTTTGACCTGCGACTAGCCAAAATCAAAGAAGTTTATAGAGGATGGGTGAACAACTACCGCTTAGCTAGTATTCACGGCAAACTCAAAGCTCTTGACGAATGGTTAAGAAACAGGTTGAGGTATTGCATTTGGACTGATTGGAAAAAGCTGGAACGCAAGCGAAAGAACCTGATTAGGCTTGGAGTAAACCAAATTCAAGCATATCGGTGGAGTCGTACAAGAATGGGAGGTTGGGCAACTGCTCAAAGCCCTATTTTAAAGACTACTATCACGCTTGAAAAGTTAAGGTTACGGGGTTATGAAAGTATGTTGGATTATTATCAACGCTTGCAACCAGAGATTCAGTGAACCGCCGTACCGATAGCTATCGGTACGAGACCCGTACGTACGGTGGTGTGAGAGGCGTACCGTGGGCTTATGGCTCACGGCCGTCTACTCGATTATCAAAAGTTTATCATGGTAGTAGCTTATATATTCCCCAAGCTGCACCTGCTAGAGCTGCGATAGCTGCAATAATGGAAGCTATATATATCATTTTATCCCAGAATAAGTGTTTGGTATGTTGTGCACTATCTTTTTTAGTAGGTTTCTGTTTTTTCGCTATGATAGATGTATTTATGATGGGGCTATCTAAGTTGTCGAGTGACGAATCTTGATTAAATACAGAACCTATGACATCACCACCGATACTTATAGTTTTATTTCCAATGTTGTCTCTGTTTTCGTAGGCTTTCAAATCTAACTTAAAAGTATTCTTAAGATTCAGAAATCCACCTTTATCAGCAGATATTAAATAGTCCCCATACATATCTTTTTTAATAGTTATGAGTCCTAGTGTTTGCAGTTTATATAAGTCGTCTGAAGTAGAGTCAAGTTCTTTAAGTTGTTCGGCTGGCAAAGTAATAGACAAGAAGTGTCCATCAGTAGAGATAATATCAAGTATATAGTTAATTAGCTTTTCCACATGAGTACGATTGAAGTTTTATTTAAATATTTAGAGTTCTTTCCAGAGGAATATCCATTAAAAGATGTGACTATGTTTAAAGTGGCTACTGCCAAGGACTACCGTGTTTATATAATGCATGAAAGTGTAAGTGACTGCGGAATATTCGTAGTGTATGGTAAGGTTAGTACAAGAGGGTTTGGAAGTATTTGCTATCCATTTGAGGAACATAAAGAAATTAAAAGTTGGTTTGCTGTTAAAACTCTGTCCGACTTAATTTTTCAATTGGGTATTCTGGAAGAAGTTCTTCGACTTGAACATGACTTAGATACATCAGAGCTGAAGATAAGGCTGAGAGAGCTTGTTTAAATGTTTTACAATCCTCATTGACATAAAGCCTATAGTAATCTTCTATTTTACCAATAGCCACTAGAGATTTTTGTTTTGAATCTAAATCTATTTCTGAATCTTGGTAAGCATAGGCAGTGAGTATTTTTAAAGCATAACTAAATAAACCTTTTACGGCTGTATAGTCGAACATTATGTCAGTATGTGGTTTATGAGTGATATTTTTTATTGTATGCATTTTATTAATTTTTAAAAGTATGAAATACGAATTTATAGTAAGTTATTATAATGAAGAAGAAATATACTAATACAGATATTAAAGAATTGATAATGAGTTTAGGCTCAGAATTAGTGGAGTTAAACTTTGTATGGAGTGATGAATTAAAGAATAAGTTCAGTAAGATTACTTCTTACCTTTCTTAGCTTCAGAAACTTTTCGGTCGTAAGGAGATTGATTGGTCGGTTTAAGAGTTATATCTAGGTCAGCAGCTTTAGCGTAAACCGCCGCTTCTGTTCTCCCTAACTTGTAAGATATGAGACCAGTAGGAGTATTTTTACTTGCTAGTGACTTTAATTTTAGTTTGTCATCTTCAGACCATTTCTTACCGCTGTTTGTAGGTTCTTTTTTCACAGTATTAATTAGCATTGCAGCTAGTTTTAATTTTTGTATAACATTAGTATACACGCAAATTAGCCGTTTTAAACGGATAAAAACGGCTTAAAAGAATAAATTGATTGTTCGGTAATCCGTCTTTTAAAACGCAAAAAGCCCACCTAAGAAAACTTAAGATGGGCAAATGTTAGCTAGAACTTCAGATACTCAATATTGCTGATATCGGTCTGAAGACCGAAAACTGTATTCCACGAGGTAAAAAAAAGACCTTGTGGAGGGGAGACGAATCGGCGATATCTGACGAAAGCCAATGTGACGTATTCATCGCTTGTTAGCTTTCGTTAATTAATTCACTTCATATTATTCTTTCATGGCGAATCTTTATCCACTTTCTATAAGTCAGGCTACGCCAAATCCATTCTAAGGGGCCAAATTTGAAATATTTTAACCAGATATGGCTAAAAATAATTTGCGATACTAAAACAAGAATAGCAATACCTGATGTATGTAATAAACCGATTTTACCAATTAAATTAAATCCAAAATTGTAAAATATAATAATCATGATTATGGTCTGAAACAAGTAATTGCTCAGAGCCATTCTCCCCACAGGGATTAAATATTTAAATGCTTTTCTACCTATTGAAGTTTGAACAATTTTAAATATGGAAGTTATATAGAAAATGCACGTAAATATCTGGCCAGCTAATTCTAAGAACTTATAAAAAATGTTTAATGGAGTTGATGGGAACATATAGGAACTTCCACCAATTGTTTTAGCTGAAAAAGTAGCCAAAAGGCCTACTATTAAGCTGGTTATCAACAATAAAGTTGATTTTGATTTTTTTGTGAAAAATTCAATTGAAGCGAAATAGTAACCAAGAAGAAAAATTCCAAGGAATTTAAAATACCCCCCTGTTGGAATATAAGCTAAGTATTTCCAGACAAGATTATGAATGTTTAAAAAGAATATGTCTGCAATTGAACCATGCTGGAATGTACTTATAACTGCTTCAACGGTCATATCTGGATATTGAACATGTGCAATGGCAGTCGTTTTTTCTGGACTAGCAGAACTCAAAGCCTCAGAAAATGGCAAAAGAGATAAATCGATTAAAAGTGGAAATAGTAGGAAAAATAACGACCAGAGAATAAGATTTTTTGACTTGACATTCCGGAATAAAATGAGGACAAAACCAAATATAGAATAGGCAAGTAAAATGTCTCCAAACCAAATTAAACTGTGTAAAAATGCTATCAATAACAGAAGAAATAGTCTTCTTCGATATGTTTTTAAAAAATTAATAGAATCTTCTTTGTTCTTTTCATATTGAATATAGAACCCAACAGCAAAAAGAATGGAGAAGAGGGTGTAAAACTTTCCTGTGACTACGATATTTAAAAACGAATATAATTTTTCGTCTAACTGAAAGTCGGTTATTTGTTTGAGCTCATCAAAGGGCATAAAAACATATCCGCTAAAAAATGCCATGTTCATGAAAATGATTCCAAGTAAAGCGAAACCTCTTAGGATGTCTAGAATTTCAATTCTTTGTTTAGGTTCTATTGGTTGATTAGATGTCATTAGTTCAATATTTTATTTGAAAGAGAAATTATATTCTCAGCAAAAATTTCAATAACGTGGTTTTGACCTTAATGCATGGTAACATTCAAGTATTCCCGAGTTATTGCGGGTACAATTGTGATACAATTTAGGCATAGATTTTTCACCCGCAATGAGTTGGGAATATATCTGTTGTGCGATGCGACTTTGATGATTATTGGGGTAGCCAACCATTAGTAGAGGTCGGGGTTACCAAAGTATGGGGGATTTACCTTGTTTTGGGTTTTTCTTTCTAGGTTTGGGGATTTCTTTTAGGCTTTATATTATTCAGTTGTGACTTTATGGAGTCTCTAATTTGCTGATTTTTTCATTCAATTTGGGTTATGAATAGTTTTCAATTTAGTTTGTGCAATAGGATTTCTGCCTCTCTAGTAAGAGAGGTCAAACTTTAAACCATTATTGGATGATACTTGCCAGTAATGGAGGTGGTTTACCTGTTATCCAACTACTAAGCACTTTCATGGTTTCTTGACCACAACATGGGCAATGAAGGGGCTTATAACCACTTTTTTCTTTTGCAATCATTGTTGCCGTAGCTCTGTTAAAAATGGGTCTTATAATATTGGTCAATTGTAGCGTTAAGGCATCCATTGTTACAGTACAAGCTCCAGAGTGTAGCCCAAAGTGCCTTATTTTTGTAAAACCAGCGGGTAGAATGTGATGACTAAACCTTCGGATAAACTCTTCGTTGGTCAAGGTCATAAGTTTTTGTGTGCCACTATCTACATAGTCCTTGTAGGTAAATGTGGTATGTGTTTCAGTGACTTTCTGTAGTCTGTGATTACTGATTGCAACCTTGTGCGTGTACCTACCAAGGTATTCAATTACTTGTTTTGGGCCTGCAAAAGGTCTTTTGGCGTAGATTACCCATTCTTTTTGATAAATGCTATCCAAAAAACTGCCTCCTTGTTTCGGAATTAATCCTTTCTTAATGAGTTTTCTTATAGCTGCCATAAACTTGGCCTTGTATACTTTTTTCAGTGGTTCCATGGGGTATAAGAAACCCTTTCTTCCATTAGCTCTATTGCCTTTTAGTGTTTTCCATTTATCGTCTTTGTCCATTCCCCCAGCTGGAACAATGCAGTGAATATGTGGATGAACACTAAGATTTTGCCCCCAAGTGTGTAGTACTGCCGTCATACCCATTTTTAGTTCGTATTGAGATGCTGCTGCAAAACCTTTAAGAGTTGACCAAGCAACTTTAAAGAGGGTATCATATAGTAGTTTTGGGTATTGTAGGCATAAACTATTTAGCTCATGTGGGATGGTGAAAACCACATGGAAGTAGCCTACTGGCAGTGTGCGATGCTCCATTGCCATGAGCCAAGTCTCTTTTTGAATCTGTTGACACTTGGGACAATGTCGATTTCGGCAGCTATTATATGACACCCGAATATGGGAGCAAGATAAGTTGCTGCACTTATCTATATGCCCTCCCAAAGCTGCTGTACGACACCTTGCTAATGCAGATAGTACCCGTCCTGAGTTTCCTAAACTATTGGCAATGTAATCTTGTGTATGAAAAATTACATCTGCCAGTTCAAAGGCAGGTTTCAAGACTGATAAAGCGAGTCTATAGGAGAGACTACTTTACCAAAAGAAGTATTGACCAGCCTAGTATAAATCATAGTAGTTTGGATATTACTATGACCCATGAGCTGTTGAATTTTGACAATATTGGTGCCGTTTTCGAGTAAATGAGTTGCAAAGCTATGTCTAAGAGTGTGAACGCTTGCTCCTGGTTTTTGAATACCTGAAAGTCTAATTGCTTTTTTAAGTATGTTTTGAATACTTTTTACCGAATACTGATCAGTTTTACTATTCATTCCGAAAAATAAATAACTAGTGGGGTGGAAAAAATCAATATACCGCAATAGGCCTTTTTTCATGAGTTCGGCAAGTGGTATACATCGATCTTTTCCTCCTTTGCCTTGCCTGACTGTGATAGTCATCCGATCAAAATCAATATCGTGAAGCTGTAACTTACAGACCTCACTTATTCTTAATCCAGCGGAATAAGTCAACGTTAAAATCGCTCGATGCTTTAGGTTTTTTGTAACAAAAAAAAGCTTTTTACAGTCCGATCGGGAAAAGACAACTGGTAAGGATCTTCTCTGAATAATAGAGGGAAAAACTAAATTGCTAGGAATTCGTAAAATTTTGCTAAAATAAAATCGCAAACCGAAAACACACATTTTCAGTCTAGCTTTAGAAGTCCCAGAGCTATTCTGATTGAGATCAGCAAGGTAATAGTCGAGTTCGGATTGAGTAATGTATTCGGGAGTTTTTCCGAAATGAAGACAAATTCTGCCCAATGCAGAGATGTAGTTCCTAAAAGTCTTAGGAGAGAGTTGATTTACCTGAATTGCAATCTGAAAGCGTTGTTCTAGTTCAGCAAAATCGGGAACATTGGCTATAGCCCGGTGGTGAAAATTATTTTTTTTAACATAACTGTAATTGTTTTTAGAACAAGTGAATTACAATTATTATTCCAGTTCAAAAAGCTACCCCGATGATCATCGGAGGGGTTTTGTTCAACAGCGATATATCAGGACATATGTCTGATATATCGCAAATATTTTTACTAATCTAGTAGATTTTTAATTGCCAAAAAAGAACTTACTGCAACGTGCGTATATATTTCTGTGGTTTTGGTACTGCGATGACCCATCAGTACTTGTATTTGCCTTATATCTACACCTTTTTCCATAAGATGGGTACCAAAACTGTGTCGCAACATATGAGGAGTAACTCTTTTGGTAATTCCAGCTTTTCTTGCTGCATTTTTAAGGATGTTTTCAATGCTTTTGGCACTGTATTGGCCTCCTTTTGGGCCCTCAAAGAGGTATTCCTTTGGTTTCCAGTCTAAAAAATATTCTCTAAGGTCTTCTAATACATTGGTGGATAGTAAGGTAAGCCTATCTTTATTTCCTTTGCCTTGATATACCTTCACAACCATCCTTTTGCTATCAATATCCTTAATTTTGAGATTGATCAATTCTCCCCTTCGTAAGCCAGCTGAGTATAATAAACTAAGGATACATTTATGTTTGATATTATTAGTGTTTTTAATGATAGCCAAGATTTCATCCTGAGCCAGTACTTCGGGTAGCGTGTAATCTTTCCGTGGTCTGTCAATGTTATAAAACCTATTTGGCATGCCCATTACCACCTCCCTTCGACCTTGCTCAGGGTAGCACATAATAGAACTTTATTGCATTAATGGCTGTATTAAGACTGCTTTTGGAGAGTTCTTTTTTTGTTAATTCATGTAAGTAGTTTTGAATATCTTGTTCATCTATTTCGTTGACATTTTTGTCTTTGAAGTGCCTCATAAATCGCTCAAAATTAGTAATGTATGCTCGTGCTGTATTTTTGCTGTAATGATTTACTTCAAGTTTTTTTATGTAAATATCTGGGCATATTGATTTTTTGACTTCATCTTCTATTTTTTCCCTGTCATATTGTTTACCTCTACTTTTACCGTAAAAAGAACTACCATTTATCCAAGCGACACCTTTAAAGGTTTTGTAAACAGCTTGTAAGTTGTCTTTATTGTTTGGCAAGATAACCATGCTGAATTTTGAACTCCATTTCACACCAGGTATTTGTTTTACAAGAGCTTGAATGACTTTGTCGGGATAAAACTGTAAACCTATTTTCTTTTTTTTATCTACAAGAATGTGCTTGAGCGTGATGTACTTCATTCGTTCCATGAAGTAAAAATAATGAATGACTTTGGTAGAATGGCAGAAAAATATTAGGTTTATATGTTCTCAACGGTTCGGAACGAATAAATTAAGAAAAGCACATAACTAGTATATTATCAATGAAATAAAAATAATACTGCCAATCTTTTAATGTTTAAAACGAAGAAATGTAAGGTCTGTGGAAGTGATTTCACAGGAAGGAGTAACAAAGTTTTTTGTAATGTAAAATGTAAAAATTATTACCATAAAAATCTTAGGTATAATAGTGTAAAGGCTGCCATAAGGATAAACGAATACTTAAAACGAAACCACGGAATTTTACAAGAAATAATAGGTAAAAACCTTACTCAAATAAAAGTATATCGAAATGTTCTCGAAGACAAACGTTTCAGGTTCAAATACCATACCCACAGCTATGTAAATAGCAAAGGGAAGCGTATGAACTATGTCTATAATTTGGCATGGATGGAATTCTCAGATGACGAAATACTTATCATAAGAAAATGATTAATATTTATCCCAGTGCCCCTTTATTGGTTACATTACTTTTCAATGAATCTTTAATGGTCGAATGCTTTATGAGACCTCAACAATGCAAGTTGAGCAAGAGATAATTGTCCTTTCAACTTACTCCCAAAAGGAAAAGGGTAAATTCGCAGTCAATTCATGAATTCTATGAAACTAAGAACTAATTTTCTGCTATCTATTTCCTTTATAATATGTCAGTTTCTAACATTTTGTCAAAAAAGCCAAACGCCTGAAATTTATTTAGAACCTATTTACAAAGTAAATTATGGTGATGCTACGGCGGATAAGCCGCAATCAAAATCATGGACAAATATTCACGGTCAATGGCTAATTGTAGGCGACGAAGATGGCCCAAAACTATTAAAGAATGATGCCGTGGGCTGGACAAGCCAAACAGCAGTAAACAAAGAATGGCTCGGTTTACCAAGTAGGGCAGACGTATGGAGCAAAGGGGATGTGGCACATTTGGTTTTAGTGGAAGAATGTGCTCTGGTAGTAGTTCAAATTAGCTATTATGAGCAAAATAAAAGTTACGAGCATATATGGAAAGTCTCTCTTCCCATTCCTGAGGACTGTCAATCTATAGAGACGGCTACCATAACTCAAGACACGAAAAACGAATTTTGGGTATGTGCAGACTTGAATGAGAAGGTCATGGTTTGGCATTCGCCCAATGGCAAAACGTGGTCAGCACCAGTCACACTGGCAGATGACATTAATAGTGATGATATTTCTTTAGTAGTGAGCCTGAAAAACCAAGTTTCGGTAATTTGGTCAAATCAAAATACCGAATCTATCAATGAGCGAATTCACATTGATGGTGATGCTCCAAATCAATGGTCGGAGTTGATAATTGTGCAGAAAGGTGACAAAAATGCGGACGACCACATCAATGCTACAGTTTTTGAGAATGGGGAGTTGGCCTTGGTAAGCAAGAATAGCGTAGATAAAAAGGGTGAACCTCAGTTTGTTTTTCGATTAAGAGACACAAATGGTAACTGGACTAATATTCCGTATGAAAACCTTTCTAAAGACAGGAGCCCTAGCCGCCCCATAATTAATCATGTGGCATCTGGAAAAACCTTTGAAGTACATACCGTGAAAAACAAGGCGACGGATCGGTATTACATGTCTGTAAATGAAATAGTAAAGAGCAAAGAAGGTTGGAAGTTTACAGAGCTCGTGCAGCTAAAAACCAAGATAAATGGCAAAAATGGCGATGCGACTTCTAGCAAAGCAAGCTTCGCAGAAAATGAACCAAAGCTTATATTCTTCTCAGATAATTTGGGAAACGTATATGCGTTTGATTTAGATAGCCTCTTTTAGAACTTCAATTTTCCTTTTCCATCACTTCAAAAGTGAATGTTTTTTCGTTTTCAAAACCAAATTCATCTACAGCTTTTATACGAGCTACATGAATCCCTGCGGCTAATTTGGGCAGCGGGAATTGCCAAATATGTGATGAGATGACGGGTGACGGAAACCTATCTTCGGTGCCTTTGTATTTCTTGTATTGTCTTTCATAATAAGGGTCTGTTCGTTCCTTATATTCCATATTAACTGGTGATTGACCGTCCAGGGATAGGGTGACTTTGTCACGCTCTCCGCCGTCAAAAAAATCAACAACTATAAACATGTCATCAACCTGGAAACCTCTATCAAGGCCCAATGGGTGAGTTTGAGCAGAGCTATCTGGATGGTTGAGCTGTGGGTCTAGCATAATTCGTAAGCGGTCCTCTGGATTGCCTCCTGCAGGAATGAATTTTGGCTTAACGCTATTTCCTTCAAAGTAAAAAACATAATAGCCATTTGGGTTACCATCTGCCATGGTTGCGGGTCTCACACCTCTATTGTCCCTTGGGCCAGACTGCCAGCCGCTTCCACGAACTTCGGCCAATGTATGTGCGATGAACGGATAGCCATGCCAGCCATGTGTATGGTTTATTTCTACTTTCCAACTGTTGCTCGTATCATGTCCCGCTATGGTGTATACGTTTTTAAATCGCCCTAAAATTCTTAATAGTTCATTAAAGTTAACAGTGTTGGTTTTACCAGGAAAAGTACGTTCATCGGCATAGGTCAGTAATGGAATATGGGTGATAACCATAATCAACTTATCTGGAGAAACATCCCTGAGATCATTCTCAATCCACTTCATCTGATTGGCATCTAAATGGCCTTCATAGCCTTTTCCTTTTCCTTTATAGCCTACATTATTGAGGGCAAGAAAATGAACCTGACCATAATCAAATGAGTAATAATCTGGCCCAAATATACTTTTATAGGTTTGGGTAGAATGTTTGTAATCTGGCGATTCCAGATTAAGGTCATGATTGCCAGGGACATTCCAAATAGGAATACCGATTTGCGACATGAGCCTATTATGTCGTTCGTAAAGTGCAAGATTATCGTTTACCAAATCTCCTGCCACAAGTCCGAACTGTGCTCCATAAGGATTGCCAAAAAGCTCGTCAATGACATCTTTACGCATCATATCTAACTCTTCGTTGGTGGCGGTTTGTGGGTCGGCAAAACCCATTGCCTTAAATTCGTTGATTAATGTTCCTTCTAATAATGGAAAATTTATGGCTTCAGGCAAAGGGCCAGTAGGGCCAAAGACCGACCATTTCCAATGTGCTTTTCCGGGTGTACCATTTGGGTAATGACTGTAATAAAATTGTGGCAGCTGTACGTCATTCAGCGGTATATCATATTTGGCGGGTTTTGAAATAAATAAGATACTTTCTGGCAGCAGTTCTATTTCATATTTGCCAGCAGTATTGGTTTTGACCACCTCTACACCATTCGACACTTTTACCCCTGCAATTCCTTTTTCGCCTTTATCAAATAGGTTGTTTGCATTGGCATCTAAGAAAACGGTGCCTTTGGCTAGGTTCTCTTGAGCATATAGTGGGAGAAAGATGGCAAGGGCCAAAAATATAAAAACCATTAAAGCCAAGCTTTTGATGATTCCTTGCGTTTCGTGAAGTTGCTGTTTCAAATCGATTAGTTTTCTTGTGATGGCTAAGAAATATAAAAGCTAATCTAAGTTATTTTTTACGCCATTAAAATGATTTGATGTTACTAAAAATTTAAATATTTCTAGGTTGGAGATGTATCTTGTTTACCACATGTCTACTATTCTGTAGTTGTTTGGCATAAAAATTAGTATCCTTTTAAAACTTTATCAAAGCAAGAGAAGTGCTTTTATTCAATACTCGACGGATGGTTTTTATTCTTTTTTGCATAAATAAACGCTCCCGCAATCAACAGTAGATACATAAGGAGTATATACATCAGCTGCTCCGGGTTTTCTTTGAATTCAAAGTAAAAAATCAAAATACCTCCAAGTAGTAAACCCAGCATTGCTGTTATTGCTGGAAAGATGTGAGTTTTTGTTTCAAGGCGTTTTTTATAATTAGCAAATGCCATAAGAAACGAAACAAGTATAAATGTAATGCTTCCAAACTCTAAAATGATCTGAAGACCACCACTTAAAATGAGAATAAAAGATGAAATACTCATTGTAATAATGGCATAGTGTGGAATATGTCCTTTGCTTCTAATCGATAATTTACTTGGTAAAAAGCCGTCTTTCGCGATAACAGCAATAAGGCGTGACGCACCAAATAGTGTTCCGCTTATTGCACTTGAAGTTGCCAACAACGCACCAAAAATTACAATGAACATTCCAAAATCGCCTAAGATATCCTGTGCTCCCGCAGCCAAAGCATATTCTTTATCTTGAATGATAATTTCTTTGGGGATGGTAGCTAAGGCACCGATTGCTAGCACTACATAGAGAATAGTAGCAATAGCGATAGAGCTATAGATCGCTCGAGGAATATTCTTTTGGGGCTCATCCATTTCATCATAGGCGTGGATGATAAGTTGAAAGCCTTCGAAAGCTACAAAAGTGATAGACGCAATTATCAATATACTTAACAGACTCGTGTCACTTTCTATGATGGGAGTGAAGTTTTCGAGCTGTCCTTTCCCAGCAAGCAAACCCGAAATAAACAAAAGAAGAATAAGCTTAGTATAAACCATCCAATCTTCAATTTTGCCCATTCCTTTTACACTAACGATGTTGATGACTGCAAAAAACGAAATAATACTTCCAGCAATAATTTTATTGGTCCAGTAGGAGTTTTCAAAAGGTAGAATACTCCCGAGGTAGGTAGAAAAAGTAAAAGCGTATAAGGCGAGCGTACTGATATAGCCAAAGGCAACAAGCCAACCAATTGCTGAGGATGAAAAAGGAGAATTGGGAAATGTTTTTTTGAAAAATGAGTAAGTAGCTCCTTCGTCCTTGTAGTACAAAGCTAGTTTTACGTAGGAATAGGCGGCAAAAAAAGCAAGTATACCGCCTATAAGAAATGCAACAGGGGTTGCATTACCAATGTTTTCTACAGAGACACCTAGTATCGCAAAAATCCCACCGCCTACCATTCCACCCAATGCAATGGCAATTAACTCAGGTAGTTGTAGTTCTTTTTTTCTTTTTCTAGAAAGCTTTTTGAGCATTTAGTTGATGGTTTTTAGAGGGTTTGCCTTTGGAATTGATGGTATGAGAATGCAATGTACTTTAACAAAGCCCAATTTTTTAATTTGCTACTAATTTATTCATTCTTGAGAGCTAAATCAATGATTTGGCGGTGTTTGTAGGTAGTACTGACTTTTTGTAAAAAACTAATTTGCTATTAAAAGTTTTAGCTTTCTATTCAGAGGAATTATTAACTGTAGCTGTCTCGTTGAAGTAACGTTTGTGTATTTGTACGGCTTACTAACCGAAGACTTTCTGCCCGTTTACAATCAATTATTCATAATATTCATATGTAAATTGGCTAGTTCTACCAACCACTGATTCTACGATTTCGATAGGATAAAGGTTTGCATCATACTCATAACTAGTAGCTACCAGAATGCTATCCAGTGAAGAAAGAAATGTGGTAACTTTCATGATGGGATTGTTGACATTTGATTTTAATTCAAAATCTAAAAACTTTGATGCTATAAGAATAGGGTTAAAGCTCTTAAATGGATGATTCTTATCGTCGTATGTGTATTTAGTTTCTGTATTAGATATTGCATTTTCGGGATTGTATTCCCGATTAATTGCAACAACATTACCTGCTACATCGTATTTTAAAAACTCCTTGAACTGTGCACCTGCCCCCTCATATTCAATGCTTGTTATGACCTTATTGGTGTAATTGAACCGGATGTTAATATCATTGGGAGCTTTAATCATTTCGGTATCATGATTTTTAGCTTGAATTTCTTTTAACTGTCCATCGGAATGGATGTAAAGTTCTTCAAAATCTAGTCTATTGAGGAAGTCATATGCCTCAGACTTGATAATAATCCCATTTTCATAAAAGAAGTATTTAGTGTATAAGGGGGCTGAACTTGCAGAAAGATACTGCATTTGACTTAAAGTGCTATCAGTGTTGTATTTATAAATGGTTGAAGTATTGTCATGTCGTATAATTCTTTTCACCATTTTCGGTTTTTGAACCGGAATAGAAATTTCCTGTGTCTCACACGAAATAAAAGCCAATGCGAATATAAAAACTAGTAACTTTTTCATTTTTCTGGTTATGCAATTGATCGTTTCTTTGTTTGGCTAGCCTTTAATTTACTATTCTGTCGGCAGAGAACTTATGTGTTAAAAGGTTTATTCTGTGTAATATTCGCCGACAGTAATTCGGCATTCTATTTTGTTTTCTTCTAATGCTTTGATGGATTCTTGAGTACAACCTAAGGATAAAACTATCATTAAAAAATAAAAGTATTATTTAATGATAGTGGAATTGTAACTTTCTTTTTAGGTCAAAAAATATGCCATTTGACCAACTGCTATATAATGAAAAAGGTGAACTTGAAAATGCTTCAGCTTAGATTTGGGTCCTAGCAAAGGCGATAATAAGCAAAAAAAAGCTCACCATAGCAGAATGCTTTGGTGAGCGAAAATCTTTTTCATCCGAGCTATTTAAGTGAGATACTAGTTTGGGCAGACTTGCCAACAAAACAATTATTGCACCTGTAGCCAACTGAAATCGAATTCTAATTATTTCTTCGAAATGCGATAAAGCTTTCCTTGGTCGGTTACGGTATAAAGGTTTTCACCGCTTTGGATGATGTCTCTAAATCGTTGTGATTCATTTACAAGAAGTCTTTCTTCACCTACCACTTTATTGTTTTTGATCTCAAGACGTGCAATGTGTAAGCCACTCAAGCAACCCACAAAAAGGTTATTTTGCCATTCTGGAATCGCAGATCCGCTGTAAAAGGTCATACCGCTAGGCGATACTGATGGGTCCCAGTAGTACACGGGTTGCTCCATACCTTCTTTTTGTTGTATCACGTTACCAATTTTCTTACCACCATATTCTATTCCATAAGTAATTGTTGGCCAGCCATAGTTATTACCTGCCACAACTCTATTGACTTCGTCACCACCACGAGGGCCGAACTCATTTGACCATAAATCACCAGTAACTGGGTGAAAAGCTAGTCCTTGTACATTTCTGTGACCGTATGAGTAAATCTCTGGACGTGATTTGTCTGCAAATGGTCCATTGGCTACGGGCTTGCCGTCTGTTGTGATATGTACAATTTTACCTAAACCAGAGTTCAAGTCTTGTGCTTTTGGGCGAGTGACTTTGTCTGAACGTTCCCCTGTGCTTACGAATAAGTTACCTTCTTTATCAAACAAAATTCTGCCACCATAATGCAGTGTTCCATTATGCGATGGGCCTGCTCTGTATATGACACTTGCGTTTTCTATGCTTTTTTCGTTGTCAGCCAATCTACCTTTACCAGCAGCTGTGAGGGTTCCACCTTCTACATCTTCGGCAAGCGTGAAGTAAACCATGCGACTTTTGGCAAAATCCGGAGCTAGGGTAATTCCCAACAAGCCGCCTTGACCTTTGCTATTCACTGCTGGAAGTCCGTTTATTTTTTCACTTATTTTACCTGTAGCATCCACAATTCTCATGTTTCCTTCTTTCTCTGTGATCAAAAAACGACCATCAGGCAAGGCTGCTATTCCCCAGGGAGAATCTAAGTCTTCAGTTAACACTTCAAATTTGTAGGGTGTTTTGGTGGTAACAGCTTTTACACGAGTTTGCCCCTCAAATGCTGGCTTATATTCTGGGGAGTTTGCCTCTTTCGTTTCTACCGAAGTAACTCCATTGCTGGAACTTTTGGTGGTTTGTTGGCTACATGAGCTAAAAGAAATGAGTCCCAATATGGAAATAAATGCGAGTGTTGTTTTCATAAGATAATTATCTATCAATTCGTTAGTGAAACGAGTATCTAAAGTCAATGAATAAGTAAAACCTTTACTTGATACTTAAAGTTTTACGCAGTGGTGCTTTTTTGCGAAAAAGCTTTAATTTGATGGATATATTAAACTCTTAAAGGTTTTAATTCCCATTATTGTAGTCCAAAAGCTCTAAAACTATCCCCTGAGAATCAAAAGAGTATTAATTCAGATACCTAAAAGACATCTCCATTAAAGCATCAATATTTTCTTTTTTAAGGCTGTATTGCGAAGAACCCACAGTCGCTTTCTTTTCATTAAAATACTTTCCAGTTGTTTTATTCACCTCGGCTGAAGAAGCCAAATAAGTGTAAGTGGTAGCCATGTCTTCAGGCGAAATGGAGAATTTACTTTTAATTGAATAGAGGAATTTCATGAATCCTGAAATATCAGGATAGCGACTTGTATCAATTTTCACATTTGTAACACGGATACAATTTACGGTAATGGCGGTGTTCTGTAGCTTTTCGGCCAGCCAATAGGTATACATTACCTGAGCGAGTTTCGATTGATAATATGCTTTGGGAACACTAAACTTTCTGTTCTTAAATTCTGGATCAGTTAAATCAACCTTTAACATAGGGTGCATTACCAATCCCTGTGACGCAATGGTTATAATTCTTCCTTGATCACTTGTTTTCAGTAAGTCCATCACTGAATTAGTCAGCAGAATTGGTCCAATATGATTTGTAGCCCAAATTGTTTCTATTCCATCAACTGATTTTTCAGGTTGTTTACGTGTGATGTCGAAGTCTGCTGCATTGTGAATGAGGACATCCAATTTCTCAACCCTGTTTTTAAGTTCAATCGATGCATCTATGATCGACTTTTTGGATGACATGTCTATTTGCAGTAACTCGATGTCTTTTTCTGCCGATAGCTCTTTTATTTCAGCTAGAGCAAGTTCACCACGTTTTGAATTTCTCACTCCAATTATGACATGAAATCCAGCTTGAGCCAATTGAATAGCCGCTTGCTTTCCAATTCCAGAATTTCCTCCAGTTATTAAACAAGTTTTTTTTATCATCACAAATTGACTATTCTTGGATTACCCTAAAAGTAATGTTGTAATTAGTTTTTTGTGACAAGATAAAAAGAATTTCTTATGTCAGGCAAGAGGCCATTAAGCAGTTCACCCAAGTTGGAAGTTTAGAAATGTAGCCCAAATGAATGTAATTGGTCATTTACTTCACATCTAATTTTGAAGGAAATTCTTTGAGTGCTCTTTTTACTCCTTTAATCATCTTATCCTTTTCCACTTGCTCATTAAGTAACATATACCTTTCAGCTGTAGATTGCCATACAACGGCTCCTGTTTCTGAATCAATTAAATCAATGACCAATGATCCTTTAAGAAAACTATAAACTTCCTGTTTGTAAAACTCCCCATATCCATCCCAATAACGAATTGGTCGTTTGTAGGGATCCATCATTTCGCGGTGACTTGTATATGTACTTTGCTTTTCTTCAAGAATGACATGAAAACCAACTAACAAATCAGGGGAATTTTCATCGTTTACAAGGCCTTTAGATTCCAATTCCTCCTTGATGATATTTTGAATAAGCTGCATTCGTTCAGGACTATATCCGAAATCTGGTCCCTGATAATTTAATTCGCAGCCCTGTATCCAACAATAAGTGTTGTACTTATTCAAATCTATTTTTGGATCCTGTACAGAAGCTACCTTTACACCTGCACAACTCGCGGCAATTATGGAAACCAATGCAATTATAAGAGTTCTCATGCTTTTTCTATTTAGTTATCATTACCCTTAGAAATTCATTGAAAAATTATTTCTAAACTACTTTCTTTCGGATTTCTGTTGTTAAAATTACCAAGTAAATATCCCGTTAAATATGACTATTGTCAGTAATCATATTTTCTGTAGAATAAGTAATGAAATTCAGTTTTGGCTGTGTTTCCTTTTACCAATTTCCTCTTCAATGATTTTGGCAATGGACTTTACGAAAATGCCTGGTAAGGTTTTAGTAATACAAGTTAATGTGAATTGCTTTGGTCAGGCCAGAGGCCTTCATACGCCCCACCAAAGCTAGAAGCTTGGGAGAGCGGTTATAAGTCGTTTATCTACTTACTCCGCAACCCACATCGGATGCTTGCTGAGTTCTTTTGCAAGCTCAGCTTTTACTTTTATTTCAGCTGTAGTAAGGGAAGAGTTATGAAGTGGATTCTTCTCCAAAATGTCATTGCTGAGCTTGTAGAAATTACCATTGGGGTAGAGTTTGTATTCCTTAGTTCTTACAAACTGGTTTCTGTACTTGTTTACATTTTTGCCCCATTGTGGGTCATAGTGGACAAATGCCGTTTCGCGAGGGGTATACATGTCGCCAGTAAGCAATGGCAAAAAGCTCTTACCATCGGTGGTTACTTTCTTATCTGCCACGGCTGCAAACGTTGGGAAAAAATCACTGAACTCTATGAGCTCGTCGTAGGCAAAGCTTTTCTTGATTTCTTTGGGCCAAGTAATTATTAACGGCACATGTGTACCAGCATCTATGGTGTTGCCTTTGGCCCCTTGGATGTTTCCTGTACGAGTTTGAGTATGCACCGTAGGGTGTGTGCCATTGTCGCCAGTAAATATCACGATAGTGTTGTCGTAAAGGCCCAATTCCTTTAGTTTATCGTTTATTCTGCCTACAATTTTATCAGTGTACGCAACCATATCTTTGAAATAAGTGGTGTCGCTTTTGCTTACTTTTAGCCAGTCTTTGGAGTCTGGAGTGGGTACAAATGGGTCGTGTACCAGCACCATGGGATAGTAAATGAAAAATGGTTCGGCTTTTTTTCGCTCCATAAAATCCATGATATAATCTGAGAAAATATCAGGTCCGTAGGTTAGGGGATCTCTTTTCAATGTTTTCCCGTTTTGCTCTATCAGTGGATCCGCGTACCTACCTCCTTCGCCACCAGGATGGGTAACTTGCCACAAACAATATTCATCAAAACCAAATTTGTGTGGCTTGGAATTGTCATCCCAATCTGGAATTTGGTTTTTATAATAAGCACCATTTAGCTGCCATTTGCCTGCGATGCATGTAGCATAACCCGCCTCTTGCATTAAGTTGCCAAAGGAGTACTCGCTGGTACTCAAATTACCAAAGTAATCGTAGTTACGGTAATTGTACATCCCTGTCATGATTTTAACTCGCGATGGTGTGCACAATGGCTGCGAAACACAATTATTGAACTTGATGCCTTGGTTCGCCATAGCGTCCAGTACAGGTGTTTTGTAAGCGGTGCTGCCATAAGTTCCTAGGCATTCGTAGCCCATGTCGTCCGCCATGATGAGTATGATGTTGGGTTTACTGGTCGGCTTATAGGAAGTGAATGCTAAAGCTATGAAAATGAAGAAAAAGGAGATTTTCATGTTTGGTAGTACTTATCGGACTCATTAATGGACAGGAGATCGGAGGAATTCATTTTTAGACAGCATTATTGAACTAGTCGTTATTTTGCTTAGCCTTTTTAAAGTGCTCATAAAAACTTCCAACCGTAACCACTGCCCAGATCAATCTATAGACCCAAATGTTGATTTCGAAGGTAAATAGGGTAGTGGTTTCTCCCATGCCATAAAAGCTGTAAATCAATGTGCCTATCCCTAAAATCCCGATAATTAAGTTTAATGTTATTTTGTTCATGGTATAAAATTGGTTAGTTATTTCTAGTTAGTTTCTTTGAGCTTTATCTTATATTTCAACAGGTGTGGCCATGTTTCTTTGTTGCCATAAAACATTGAAATTCCCCAAGAGATGCCTTCATCTTGTTGCGAGGCGTCTTTGAAGTCTCCCACTCTGAAAGAGCCTGGAGCTTTAGGGTAATCGTCCCCCAGTGATGCTACTTTTTTAAAGTCTAGGCCATCATCTGCAAATTGTAATGTTTTTCCTTCGGGGCCGTGATTGGAGAGTAAAGCCATCATCCCTTTTTTGTATGGCCATACCATCACTTCATGTCCGCTTGTGATAATTGGGTTGTTAGGGTATTTGTAATAAGGGCCATCAGGAAATCCTGCTATTGCAACTCCTAGTTTGGTATGCTTAGGGCCGCTTTTGCCATACTTTTTGCTCCTACCTTTGTAATAAATAAAGTACATTCCATATTTAAAAACGAGGCAAGCATCATCAACCCTATAGCTATCGAAGTCGTCGGCAATATCGCTTACTTCAAGAACAGGATGCGACGACGTTCTTACAAAAGGTCCATCGGGACTTTCGGCTTCTGCAAGGCCTATAGCTGTAATATCATTATCTGAATTATTCTCAAACTTGCCCTCAGGGTTGCCAGGAGTAGGTTTTACTCCAGTGTAGAATAAGTAGTATTTGTCTTTTGCTTTTAAAATATTGGGTGTAAAAACGCTGAATTCGTCCCAGCTTCCCTTTTGTCCTCTACATAGTGCTTCTCCTTTTTCTTCCCAAGTTTCTCCATCAGTAGAACTGGCGTACCAAATGGAGGCGTCATAACCGCTGTATTGTTTTTCGGTTTTGGTGTACCAAAAATAATATGTGCCATCTACCAAAATGACATCGGAAGGATCTCTTCTACAAACCCCATTTTCCGGTTCCAAACCCTTGAGTGTAGCATAGCTGAAAGTAACTTCTTCAATCTCAGAATTGATCGATTTTTTAGATTCAAAACCTGCTAGAATCAGGAATAGGAAGATAGTACTGAGAACGATTTTCATGAGCTATATAGGCTAGGTTAGTTCAATTCTGACTTAAGATAAGGCTTTTTCCTAAAGCAATAAAATCTATTTTTGGGAGAAAGCTGGTTGGTTCATACTGATACAATGAATTCCTCCTCCCCCCAGATTCACAGCAAGAGCGTCTATCATTATGATCTTTCTATTGGGAAAAACTGACTGTAAAATTTGGGCGGCTTTTTGGTCTTTAAGTTTCAATTCTAAAGGCATACCTTCTCTCCAGCTAGATTGTGCTAATACCACCTTATTCGTAATTATAAAATTAAGATAACTAAGTGCTGCTATAACTTTTACTGATTTGCCATCAGGGAACTTACTTCCATCTTTGTAATCTAGTGTTTTTATGTATTCATAAACATAATCTCCAGGATTCATTGTTGAAAAAATAGTACCTGGTAAAGGCATCCTTATAATTTTGAAAGGCTTTCCATCTTGGTCGCTTGCGGCTGTCAAGATTTTATAATTTTCTTCTATTCGTTTGTGGTTTTCCAAAGCGATAGGGTCACTCAATTCTGTACTATCTATTTGTGCTAAAAGAATGGTAGAGTCATTTACGAACCTGGCAAACTCGTCAATATGACCATTAGTAGTAACGACAGTATAGGCTTTTGTGCCATCCGCAGTATTAATAGGACCAAGAAAAGTATGATTGTCTTCGACCAAACCCTTTTTTAGCCATATCACTTTTGAAACTCCGAGGAGTCGCATGTATTCTGCTTCCATTTCCTTCTTGCTCATGTCAGGGTTTCTTTCAGCTTCCACTGCCTCGGTGGTGATCATGGTGCCTTTACCATTAACTTCCCTATTTCCACCTTCACTTATCATTGAGCTAGATATGATAGGCAAGTTAAAATGCTTGGCTACTCGTTCGTCATATAGTTCTTCGGTTTTGGTATCAGCATCTAGTGTATCTGAGTAGCCCCATGAGTTGAAATTGAAGTCTGCAATTGCTAAGGTGTTTTTATTTGTTTCTACGAAAATGGGCCCCATGTCCCTAGTCCAAATTTCGAAAGAGGGTAACTCCAGTATTGTTATATTATTTAGCTCGCCAAAATGGCTTTTCAGGGTTGCGGTAGCGTGTAACATTAGCTCCTTGCTTTTGCAAGTAACTACAATATTCAAGTCGGCTTTTAGAGCCTCAATGATAGCAATCGTAATTTTCTCCACCGATTCACCTTCTTTATGATTGGTAGAGGGCCATATCAACCATAATGCCTCTTGGCTTTCAAATTCAGCTGGTTGGTTTAATACAACTAGATCATCATCGATATGTGAAGAAGTACAAGAAGTGATCGTAAGTATAATGATGACACAGTATAAAACTGATTTAAAACTATTTATTTTCATGGAGACAGGTTTTGACTATAAATTTAGGCAATAAGAATTGGTTCTTTTCTAAAGCCATCTGGAAACATAATAGTTAGTAAAGCGATAATTAGAATAAAGTTGAATTCAACACCATTTCGTCCCCCACCTACTACAAACCAACCTTCAGGATAATGGACAAGTACAATCCCAGCGATTAGAATTAATATGGTTACAGCACATGCCCATTTTACATATTTTTCAAAAAACAAACATAAAGCAGCAACTAAATGTGACAGTTTTATAGCCCAGGCAATGGGTACACCCAACGGTGCAAAGCCTATTTGGTTTAAGTATAAATTTCCAAAATCATTGATACCATTGTCAAATATACCGGGAATACTGTGAGCCAACAATATGACTGCAATTCCGAACCTATGTAAAAAAGTGCCATTAAACATTTTCATTTTCCTTTAAGCTTATACGTAAGAGATGTTTTCCTATAAACGTTTTAAATGTACACCTTTGATGATATTCAAAAATCTGAAATCAGTGTCAGGTTTTTGCTTGAAATAGAGCCTGACTTGTAACAGCCAAACCAATCGGCTGCATTTGGATTATTGGCCATATCTTTTTCAGCAAGTTTAGCATCTTCTTTGGAATTCCAATACACAATGTCGGTATATGATCCATTACTGTTGCTGTGGATTTCCCATTTAACAAATCCCCTTTGTTTGTTCATCCAAGAGTCTAATACTTGCTTAGCAACAGTTAATAAATGCTCTTGGCCTATGTTCTCGGCAAGTTCGTAGGTGATAATATCCTTGTAATTCATTTTGTGAGTTATTGTGATCAAAACCAATAAACTAAGATAAGCTGTTTTTTGTCAAAACAATACCTCATTTAGTTTTCAAGTCAAAGTTGATGAAAAGAGAAAATCGCTGCTCAAGCCATGAATTACAAGCGATTACTTATATATTGGGATCAATAACTATTTTGAACCACTAATTTATTGCCAATGCTACATAGAACCCTCTTTGGGCTGCTATTGCTTTTATTGGCAGGGCCGACTTTTGGGCAACAATTTACAGTAGATGAGCTAAAAGAAATTCTTGCCAATGGAAAAGAAAATACCGTAAGCTTTGATGATCATATAACCATTCAAAGGGAATTTGCGAATACCGAAAAAGGAATGACCCAGGCCTTTGGTGAAGCTCTAATTGCTCGCAAGGAGTTCATGAAAGTCGATAGCATGAAAGCCAAGGCATACTATGAGCTAGGTTATAATTACCGCAACTGGGGAGACAATGAAAAAACAAAATTCTTCCTGACTGAGAGCTTGACTATTTACAAAAAGCTTAAAGATATTCCGCACCAAACAGATGTGACAAATCTACTAGCTGTGTATTATGCCAATATTGACAAAGATAGTACCGCAATTCAGCTGTATACTGAGACTATTAAACTTGCACAAAGTATTCCTGACACGCTACGATGGATCAGCCCTTACAAAGGCTTATCTAGTTTATTTGCCAAAATAGGCTTGAACGAAAAGTGCATTGCATATTGTAAAGAGGGATTGCAACTTGCTCGCAAAATCAATCATCCGCCTTCTATTGCTGCATTAAGTAATAACATGGCGATAGGCTACTATCAAAAGAAGGAATTTGGTCGTTGTATTGAGTTGCTCAAAGAAGCACTCGTAGTAAATGAGCATGCAGGAATGACAGAAGCTATTATTCGTAACCTCTCCAATATCGGAGATGTGTACAAGGAATTGAGGAAGTTAGATTCAGCTTCAATTTATGTTGAGAAAGCGGTTTTGTTATTACCTCAAATCCAAGTTCCAAGAACGAGTATTTATACCTTTATATCGCTCGCCGATCTCAAGATTTTGCAAACGAAATATGCAGAGGCAATTAAGTTTGCTCAAAATGCCATTGAACTAGGAAAGAAATCAGGTTTAGAAAGCATTTCTGCTGGGGCTTACAAAAACTTGTACGAAGCTTATAAAGGCCTAGGTCAACAAAGCAAGGCACTAGAGGCTTATGAGAATTACTGGCGAATTCAGGAGAAGTTTTTGGAAACTGAACGAAGTAAGGCGATTAGTAGCGTGGAACAAGAGTTCCAGACTTTTAAGAAAGACACCGAAATTGAGATACTTAAAAAAGATAAATCCTTAAGCCAAACGCAACTGAACTCTGCTATTGGTGCAGCGGTATTGTTAGGTTTACTTAGCCTTTTGTTTTTTAGTCGGTTTAGGCTCAAAAAGAAAAGTGCAGAAGAACTCAGTATTAAAAATGCTGAGATTCAGGAGCAAAGCGTTGTAATCCAAACCGCACTAACAGAGAAAGAAACACTTCTTCGTGAAATTCACCACAGGGTCAAAAACAACCTTCAAATCATTTCAAGCTTACTCAATATTCAGTCGGATGGCATTGATGATCCAGGAGTATTATCTTCCATAAAAGAAGGGCAGAGCCGAGTACAGGCGATGAGTTTGATTCACTCAAACCTTTACCAAAGTAAGCATATCAATAACGTAGACATTGAAAATTACTTGAAGGAATTGGTAGCTTATTTATCACAAATGTTTGCTGGCAGTAATAAAGACATAGAAATTGAAGTCTCAGCAAAGCAAATTGAGTTTGATATTGATACGGCTATACCTCTAGGTTTAATCGTAAATGAATTGGTATCGAATGCTTACAAATATGCTTTTGACCAACAAGAAAAAGGACAAATTAAAATAGGAATCAACTCTATCAACGATACTGATTATGAACTACATGTGAAAGATAATGGAAAAGGGCTGGGAGAAGGATTTGATCCTAAAAAGAGTAAATCTCTTGGTTTAAAATTGGTGAAAATCTTAAGTAAGCAACTACGAGGGAAATTTAGGTCGGAGTCCAATGGTGGTGCATTGTTTATTGTTTCATTTAAAGACCTCAGAGCTTATCAAAGTCAACAATCATGATAAAAATACTAATCATTGAAGACGAAGGAATTATAGCTGCCGACATGGAAAACATGTTAGAGAAAATGGGCTATGAAGTCATGGAAACTGCCATGGACTACGAAGAAGCCATTGAAAGACTCGAAGAAGGAACTCCAGACCTTATCATGCTTGATGTAAACCTTGGAGGCAAAAAGGATGGCATTGACCTCGCTGAAGTGATTAATGAGCGATTTCAAGTTCCGTTTATCTTTACAACGTCCTATTCCGATGGACCCACCATTGAACGAGCCAAAAAGGTAAATCCAGTGAATTATCTTGTGAAACCCTTTAAACAAGAGCAATTGTTTACTGCTATTGAAATGGCTTTGTTTTCGATTGCTCAGCAAGCTCAAGAAAAGCCCAATGAACTCGACAACTTGGTTATAAAGGGAGCTTTATTCATCAAAGACAAATACCGCTATACCAAACTTCCCCTTGGAGATATTCTTTGGCTAAAGGCTGAAGGAAACTATGTTGAAATTCACCTAACAGAAAGAAAAGAGTTAATAAGAACCTCACTGGGTCAATTTCTTGAAAGGTTAAGCCTGCCCAATTTTTTTAGAACGCATAAATCTTATGCTGTCAATCTTGACTATTTAAAGAGCGTAGAGCCTACTGAGGTCTTTATTCTCGATACTTCTATTCCTATTTCTAAAACTTATTCTGATGAATTGATGAAGAGGTTGGAGGTTTTGTAAATTTCATCACCACTGGGTTTAGTTTCATACCAACTCCAGGGCGTTTCAGCCCTTTTTATTATTTAATCATTGGCATTAATGTACCTTCCCTCCGTACCCAAAACATGAGCCCATGAAAACCTTTAAAATTCAAAACTTCACAAGTAGAACGTTTTTAGTCTTATTTTTCATTATTGGCTCTGTAAATAAGGTAAGTGCTGTAGACTATCGAACCAAATTACCCTTAGTTCCTACACCAGATGGAAGTGTTGAAATGGTAGGCGAATTAACATGGAATAATCCATTTTGCTGGCTTCCATACCCTCCTGGTAACACAGTTGACGCCGATGACCGCGTTTTTATTGATCAAATAGGTTTCACAATAGCAAGTGGGGTGACAAATAATGGAAGAATAGTAATAGAAGGTCCCTTTACAACTGCCGGAATAACTTATGAACCTTCTTTAATAATTGCTGAAGGTATTGGTTTAAATATTGGTGCCACAGGAACACTTGTTAATTACTCTACTTTAACCATTATAGGTCGAATTTCGAACTATGGTACTACGTTTAATTACAATAGGCTAACGATATCTTCTGCTGCACTTTTTGATAATTATAATAAGGTTTATAACAATGTTGATGACTTTAATGTGGTAGGAACACTCAATAATAATGAAGGTGGGCTTATTCAGAATCAAGTAAATGGAAATATCAAGGGAACAGGAACTGTTACATTGAGAGCATTGTCCAACTTCAGTTATTTTTCTACAATTACCCAATTACCTGCGAATAACTTTAACTGGATAGGAGGGTCCATTAGTGTATATCAAGGCAGAGTTCTAGGTATTGGGAGACCTCTTACTATTCCTGAAGGTGGGATTCTAGATTTAAATGGAGGTACGCTTAATATCAATAATGGAGGAGAACTCAATGTTTCATTTAATGCTTTTCTCCTTACAGAACAAAATCCTGCCTTTCATGGAAAAGTAAATATCAACTCCTATGGAAAGCTCATTTTTAGCGGCAATTTCTTTTACAACAAAACAGATTATAACTGGGAAAGTGAAGGAACTATTCAAATAAATAGTACTGTCAATACACCGGCTATTGAAGTGCCTTTGGGAGCTTATTTAGAAATTTCGACAAATGGTGTTTTGAATCTTTTTGGGGGTAGAACTTTAACAGTTAATTGGCCCACTGCTGTTGACAACAAAGGCAAAATTGTTCTAGGAGGAGGAGGTAAATATATTATTGGTTCCAACAATGGTCTATTGCCTGGAGGAGATTTCTTGTGGCAAAATGGGGGAGATGTAGAGATTAAAGGCGGGGCAACTCTTTTTCTAGATAGAAGCAACACTGTTCCTGTGCTAGGCACAATGACAAACTATGGCAAGATAAACCTCGGGGCGGGGGACTTCTTGGTTTATGGTTTGCTAAAAAACTATGAAATATCGATTCCAAGTATAATAGGTTCAGAACCGTATAAAATGATAGCTGCAGATGGAGGAAAGATAGAATTTGTTGGTTATTGGAATGCTTTGACCAATACTTTATTCAAAAACTTGGATATGAACCCTGGAGGGAAAGTAGAAATTGTATCGAACGGAATATTCGATTATCATGGGACATTAAGTATTCCAGATCGGTCTGTTTTTACTAATAAAGGATCTCTTACCATCAAAGACGGTGGAAATGTTACGGTAGCGGCTGGTGGAGAACTAGTTAATGATGCAACCTTAAACAATGACGGAATCGTTACCAATAATGGAATTGTATCTAATAATCTAGCATTTTGGAATAATAATACGCTTACAAACAGCGGAATTCTGTACGATTACACAGGGTTTGTCAATGTAGGGACGCTCAATAATCCGGGAAGGATAGGCATGTTTGCGACTTTCGAAGACCGAGGCGTTTTTAATAATACCAATGAGATCAACCTTTTTGGTACTTTCTTGGCAGGCACATCCGATGTGTTTGAAAATGGGAATGTAATCATGCCTCCTGGTGCCAAGTTTTATGTAATGAAGCCTTTTGTGTTACATAAAGACCTCGAAATCCCCGCAAATGTTGAATTTAGGATAGTCAATAAACTCACGATTCCTGATGCTGTAGCTGTGAGGAATTACGGGGACTTCAATTTTGGAACAAGTGGAACCGGAATTTGCGAAATACAAAGTGGAGGTAACTTAATCGCCTTTAGTAGCACAACTGCTTTGCCTGATGCAATCCACATGAAATCTGGAAGTTATGTGACAATCAATGAACCAGCTTTTGTATCACAAGGAAATTGGGAAATACCTTTTGGGGTCACTGCAACGGTTAACGGGTATTTAAACACTTCAACCCTTTTAAACCATGGAAGAATTAATATAACTGGGAAGTTATCTTCTGCTAATCTTACAAATGCTTCTGATGGACTTGTTAGCCTTTATACCAATGCTGAATTAAGCTCTTCACAAAACATAATTAATGACGGGAACTTAGAGGCAAATGGAATCCTAACAGGCAATAATTTGAAAAATTATGGAACGATTAGCGGAAATGGAATTTTATCTGGAACATTTTTCAATTATGAAAACAGCAAAATTGCTCCCGGTAATGTCAATATAGGACGATTGACTTTTACCACTAAACAATATAGTTCGGGCAATTATTACCCTTTCGATTTGGGTTCTGCAACTTACAATTGTGAAGTTGGAAATCCGGTTGACCGAATCTTAAGTCCTGGAAATGCTAACCTTAGTAGTGCAGAACTCAATATTACGCTACCTACAAATCCTCCAGCAGGAGAATTTCTCATCATGAGTTATAATGGACATACGGGTGAATTTTCAAATGTAACTCTACCCAATTCATTTTGTGTGGATATTGCCTTGCGATATGATGACAATGCCCTTTACGTAGTAGTTTCAACTAAAAAGGTCAAAGCATTTGTAAATAAATTGGCAACAAGTGGGAACAACTCGGGGTTGACATGGGAAGATGCCTTTGTAGAGCTTCAACCCGCATTAGAGGTAGGATGTCCAACAGAAATATGGGTGGCAAAAGGTACATATTACCCTAGCACAGCACCTGGTGGAATTGAAAACCCATTGGACCCTAGAGATAGAACTTTTCATTTGCCCGATGAGACCCCAATTTATGGTGGATTTATTGGAAATGAAACCGAGGTGTCAAGTAGAGATTGGAATAAAAACCAAACAATACTAAGCGGTGATTTTGCAAATAATGATAATGTGTTTGGCCAAAGAAATACGTTGGGTATTTCTCAAAACAATGAAAATGCTTACCATGTGCTTACATCAGTGAATGATAACTTTTTTACTACGCTAGATGGCTTTAAAGTAATTGGTGGTAATGCCAATGGTTCAGGTAATTTAAGGGTAGAAGGATTAGACATAAGCAGATCAACCGGTGGAGGTTTAATCTCATCTTCATCGAGTTTTGTTTGCCGTAATGTTACTTTTGAACACAATACAGCACTTACAAGTGGCGGCGGGGTATACCAAAAGGCAGGAGTTCCATTGCTAGATCGTGTCCAAATAATCAAAAACTTCTCCGGTAGAAATGGTGGTGGATTGTACGCTGAGGCAAGTTATACTACAGTTTTCAATTGTGTTTTTTCAGGAAATAGATCTTTATCTCTTGGTGGGGGAGTTTACACCAACCTTACTCCATTAAATATTTATAATAGTGTTTTTGTTGAGAATGCATCAGCAAATGGTGCTGCTTATTATAACTTATACAATTTAGGGGGAGAGCCAAAATTGATCAATGCAACCATTACAAAGAACTATGCTGAAGTAAATGGAGCCATTGTAGAAAGTTCTGGTGGCTTACTCACAAACTCTATTTGCTATGACAACGAGGGTACTGATATAAGTCAAGTCTCAGGGACAATGCTTGTGGACCATTCCGATGTTCAAGGCGGTAAAGTAGGTGCGGGCAACATGGATGTAAACCCAAACTTTGAAAGTATCGACTATGACGGCCCAGACAATATTTTCAGAACAAGCGATGATGGTCTTAAACTAAGGTATTGTTCTGCTTTAATTGATAAAGGAATTGAGTTAAATACCACCAGTGAAGATATTACGCTGAGTCTCCGCTTATTTGGAGTTAACCCAGACATGGGTGCCTATGAAAACTCAGATGCAGAAAAGCTAGTTATAAGTACGACTTTAAATGGTACACCGATCGTTAAATCTGCCATTTTTATTGAAGGAGGAAGTAAGATTGAAGCCCCTTCCAATGTTACTTACCAAGCCTTGAATTCAGTGCTTTTGGCTCCAGGTTTTGAAACAGCAAATAGTACTGTTTTTCAAGCAAGTATAGGGTCTTCTTGCATTGACTAAAAAGCTTGATTTCGACTTAGCCAACTCATTATATCACAACATTTATAGCCATGAAAACACCAAAAATACTCGTAGAAATTTTAAGAACCAGCAGCATCAACTTTGTAGAAGCAGACGAAAACTATTCTGTTTTTCACTTGAAAAGTGGATCGAAAGTAGTTTCTGGATATACACTCAAGTTTCACGTTGATCAACTTGACAAGCATACATTTCTTCGGGTTAATAGATCCATGCTAGTGAATAGGAAATACATCAAATCTGTAATGTCTGAAAATTCATCCAGTTTCGCAATTTTACAAGATGGACGAAGTATTCCAATTCCTAGAAGGCGTCTTAAAATCTTTCAAGAAGCTTATGACCCAAAAGTGATTTTGAATTAAACGTATTTGAGAATAAAAGCCATCCTACTTTAACTTTACAAGTAAAGTACCAATACCTCCAAACATTCCAGTTGTGCGGTAATAGCCACCAATTCTAAACTCAAGAGCATTAAAATGCTGAATGCCAAAAACTCCACCTGGTGTACTTTTTCTAAATCCTAAACCAGCAAAATGACTATCAAAAGCTGATATGTCGAAGTCACTAGTGTAATACGTTTCAGCAGTTGAATGCCCGCCAAAAGGTTTGAAATAGTCAACTGCAGATTGCCTATTGAATCTATAAAAAGGAGAAATAGAGAAGAAAGGATTGATTTTTATAGGTACCTCAAGGTTGGCAGTGTGAGCGGTCATTCCCCAGTCATCTTTGTAAAATCTATAAAAAGCTTTTATTATGACTTTGTCCCCCATAAAATAATGAGCTCTCATACTCACAGGAAACTTCATCCGAGATCCGGGTAATTTCTCCACGGTATGAGATCCATCTTCAAAATATACCCTATGATAAGGAGTGCTCAATAATCCTTCTTGATAAGTTGGCTCTGCCATCAAAGATATTTGTAAGTCTTTGTTGACAATGTGAGACAATGTTAAAGAAGCCAAATAGGTATTTCGAGGCTTAAATTGGTCACTTTTGCTATCGAAAGGAAGCCTAAGTTCAAATGGTGCAATGACTTGCCATTGATCAATAAAAGCACCTACTTTTAAACCCAAATCAGTGTTTTTGTCTTTGGACTGCATGGAAACTCCTAAGTTGAGGCCATAAGACTCGTAATCGTACTCAGTAGAGTAGGAGGCAGAAACACTTTTTGTAATCCTACTTTCAGGGTTAAGCACACTATAAGTCAAAGATGGATACACGTGAACATCGGAGTGGGAAGCACCAGATATGGTAGCAGGATTGATATTATCAGATGATGCAGAGGTGTAGGCATCTACATTTAATTGGGCATTTAAGCTATGTTTACGCTTCATTCTATCTACAAGAGAAACGGTAATATCAAGCGAGTTTCCAATGTTAAACAGGGCTTCAGTTCCTTTACCTCCTGTTACGGCTGAGTTGTCTCCGTCTTGTTGATAATAGCTAGAAACCAAGTTTATTTCCTCAAGTTTTAGCTTTACTTTGTTATCTTCTTCTTTAACTTCTTGGGCAAAACTAGCCGCATAAAGACCAAAATATAAACCAATTGCGATGATTACTTTTTTCATTTTGTCTTTACTTTAATTACAACCACATCCACCACCACTTTTGCCACCATTTGCTCCAGCTGGCCCCTCACGATAGAGATAAAAACTTTGCTCAAACTTCTCAGTCTTTCTGCTGCTCAGTTCCATTTCTGCATCATTGAGCTTCATTTTTTGATATTCTTTTACACTTGCACATGATCCCATAGTGACAAGGAGTAACATACCTGCAATTAATTTTATCATAGGGCTTTATTTGATTTTAATTCCTGCGGTCTTGTAAATGTTGTCGTTTTCGTCAATAATCAGAGCTTCCATTTGATGTATTTGAGATACCATTACCAAGCCTTTTTGTGGACCAAGAATCATTAATGGTGTACACATGGCATCTGCTAGTTCTGCGATTGGGCATATGACCGTTACACTTTTTATTCCAGATGCTGGTAAACCTGTTCTTGGGTCAATGGTATGAGCGTATCGCTTGCCATCTATTACTGCGAATTTTTCATAATTCCCAGAAGTCGCCACTGCCAATTCTGAAATCTCAATTTGGCCAATCATATCGTTTTTATGATCAGGGTCGGTTATTCCTATGGTCCACTTTTTCCCGCTCTCTTGATTACCCCATGCACTCAAGTCACCGCTTGCATTGATGTAACCGTTTTCAATTCCTTTAGATTTCAATAAAGTTCTCGCTTTGTCTGCTGCATATCCTTTGCCTATTCCTCCAAAACCAATTCTCATGCCTTTTTCGCTGAGCATTACAGCGGTGTTTGATTTATCCAAAATAACTTTGCGGTAGTCCACTTTGCTAATAATCTTTTTGGCTTGTTCCTTACTTGGAATGGAATTCATCTTTGTATCAAAATTCCAAAGACTTTTGTCCACTCCTCCGTAAGTAATGTCAAATGCTCCGTTAGTTAGTTTAGAGATACGGATCGCACGTTCAATTAGCTCATATACTTCTAAATCTACTTTTACGAAGTCTATTCCAGCTTGGCTATTTATTAAGTTCGTTTGCGAGTTTTCTTTAAAAGTGCTCAACAAATTCTCAATCCTCGAAATCTCATTTTTGGTTTCTTGCAAAAGGTGTTGTGCACTGTGTGCTGAGTCATGCAAAATGCAAAGCTCAAACTTATTACCCATGAGCTTTTCAACAAGTTTGAAGCTTTCAGCCATTTACCGCTGCTTTGATTTCTTCGAGAGTCTGTTCTGCTTTACCAGCATATCCATCCCATGTTTTAAGTACCTTCCCCTTTTCGTCGAGCAAAAGTGTAAATGGGAATTTACCATCTGGATTATACTTTTCGGCTAGCTCTTCATTTTTTTTCTGGTCTTCTTTGCTCAATTGATTCTTTTTTAACCTAGGGAAATCGGCTCGGAGAGTTACAAGTTTTTCATTTGCAAATTGAATGAACTCGTCATTTGCAAAAACTTGCCTTTTCAGTAAAATGCAAGGAGAGCACCAGTCTGATCCTGAAAAGTTTAATAAGACCAGTTTATGTTCGCTTTGAGCTTGTACAAGAGCTGAGTCAAAGTCATTTCCCCATTCCGACGTTCCGAAGAAAAAGAGACAAAAGATTAAAAGGATTTTCATGATTTGGTAACAAAAAGTATATTGTTTTCTACGATTACTTTATAAATAGACAGTCCTCCAGAGCCTCGTGTATTTAGCCCATTACCTGCAAGCGAAAATCTTGCTCCATGGGCTGTACAATACCACTCTTTAGAATTGAATATTACATCTTTTTTGGGTTCATGCGTACATACTTGCGTTGCAGCAGCAAATGTATTATTTCCAGTGTTAGCTACCACAATATTACTTTCTCTTATGTAGCCACCACTTTGGCTTAACTTGGAATAGGAAGAATTGTTTAAATCTATCTTGAGCAGGTAATTTTTCTGACTTGTGGTGCTCGCATCTGTTTGGATTTCATTATTATTTGAATCCAAAATCTTTGCTTTTACAATGGAGTCTTCGTCCTGTGTACATGCTTGCAGTACAGCCATTAGAGATGCTCCTTTGAATCCAATGGACTTTAAAAACTCGAGACGATTCATGTTAAAGTATTTTCTCTTTCTATACGTAAGAAATCTTTTTTTTATTGCCTCTTAATAAAAAAAAAGATGAATTAGTTTAAGAATGTATTAATTGGCGAATCAATAATACAAAAATCTTTTTAAGCTGATGCTTACAGCTAATTATGAGCTTAAAATGTTCTAAATAGTTGAAAAGCCATATTTAAACGACAAATGGTTTACAAATAACAACGACAGAAAATTATACAATCAGATCAAAACACAGCTAAAACAAACCATTCTAGCACAAAATTTGTATTACCTTTGCTAATCAATGCAAAAAGCTCTTAAAATAGCGTCCTTTTGTCTTTCATTATTGATCCTTTTCAATAGTGTGGGCATTGCTGTATATGAGCACACTTGCAACTTCAAAAATGAAACAGCTCGTAGTTACTTTAAAACTGACACGTGTTGTTCAAAGAAAGAAGCATCAAATCAAATAAAGAAAGATACTTTTTCTTTTCAAAAAACGAGTTGCTGCGAAACAGAGTCATCTGTTCTTGTACCAAATGTTTTTCAATCTGCAGGCCTAGACTTTAGATTTGGTCCAGTATTGATCAATCAATTGAGCAGTGTTATTGTTCCGGCTTTTATGGCGATCGAACATGAAACAAATTTTCTTCGTTTCAGTGATTGTTCAGGCCCACCACTTTCTGTTCGTTCAACATTACATGTTTTGTATCAAGTATTTGTGATATGATTTATTAATTGGCTTTTGGCACAATTTTTAAATCTTATTAATTCAAATACTTATGTTTTATAAAACACTTATATTACTACTCTTGCCTTTTGCATTTGTTTTCGCTCAAGAAAACATCAATGGAAAAGTTAATTCCTCAGAAGGTGAAGAACTCGTGGGAGCAGTAGTGAAATGGGCAAAAGCCCCTGCGTCAGCTACATTTACCAATGTGGACGGTACCTTCACAATTCCCAAAAACAAAACTCAAAATATGCTGATAGTGAGTAGCGTTGGTTTTAAAACTGACACTTTTCATATCACCGAAACTACTAATATCAATCTCATTCTGAAATCAGCTAATAATGAGCTTGATGCTGTTGTTGTCAAAAGTAGTGCAGTTGCACTTGACTTACTCTCGCCTATTCAAACAGAAATTATTACAACCAAAGCCCTTGAAAAAGCTGCTTGTTGTAACCTTTCTGAGAGCTTTGAAACAAATGCCTCGGTAAGTGTAAGTATTACGGATGCAGTTACAGGAGCTAAGCAACTTCAAATGCTGGGCTTGTCCGGCAAATACATTCAAACCAATATCGAAAGCGTGCCTTCTGTTAGAGGTTTGGCGAGTACTTATGGCCTTACTTATACTCCAGGAACTTGGATTTCAAGTATTGACCTAGGGAAAGGAATAGGTTCAGTGGTTAATGGTTATGAATCAATTACCGGAAACATAAATGTTGAAATTCACAAGCCCGATAATGCTGACCTTGTTTACATCAATACTTATGTAAACTCGCTTGGTAGGGGAGAATTAAATGCAAACTTTGCCAAAAAACTAAATGATAAATGGTCAGTTGGTTTGCTTTCGCATGGTTCAGGACTGGCTACTGAAATTGATAAAAACGGCGATTCCTTTCGTGATACCCCTAAATACTCACAGATAAACGTACTCAACAGGTGGAAGTATAGTGGTGATCGTTTCATGGGACAGTTTGGTTTTAGAGTATTGTCCGACAAACGCTCGGGTGGTCAAGTTGACTATGATAAAAAGAATCCTAATGCCAGTCTATATGGTTTCACAAACGATACGGAGCGATATGAATTCTTCTCCAAAATAGGAGTACTTTTTCCTAAAACACCTTACAGAGGAATGGCTTTGGTGACTCAAGGTGTACTTCATAATTCTGAAAGCTTATTTGGTAAGAATCCGTATTTGGCAAAGGAGAAGTCGTTTTATAGTAATCTGATCTATCAAGATATATTTGGCAACACGCAGCATAGTTATAAAACGGGATTAAGCTTATTGGTCGACGATTATGATGAATCCTTCCAAACTTTCGCACCAAAAAGAACGGAGATAGTTCCAGGTGGATTTTTTGAATACACTTTTAACCAAAATGACAGAACAATAGCTGTTGTAGGTCTTCGTCAAGATTTCAACTCTGTGTTTGGAAACTACTTTACACCAAGGTTCCATTTGAAGCAATCTGTTGGAAACAATACAACATGGAGACTATCAGCTGGAAAAGGGTTTCGTGCACCTAATGTATTTGTTGAGTCCTTTGGTTATTTGGTGAGTAGCAGAGAAGTTAAAATGATAGGTGAATTAAAAATGGATGAGGCTTGGAACTTTGGATCAAGCGTTACTTATGAATTTGGCAAATCCGCTTTGATTTTAGACGCATACCATACAGAATTTCAACAGCAACAAGTATATGATGTCCTGAAACCAGGGGAATTATTGATTTATAATTCGTCAGATCGATCTTATGCAACTAGCCTGCAGGCAGAAATAAAGCTTGCTCCAAGTGAGCAATGGGATATTAACTTAGCATATCGATACTTAGACAATAAAGTTACCTTCCAAACGCTAGAAGGACAGAATGCATTGATTCAAAAACCATTTACAAGTAAAAATAGGTGGCACTTTAATACTGGTTATGCTTTGCCTTACGACAAGTGGAAGTTTGACCTTACAGTTCAATACAATGGGCCTCAATCGGTTCCTGTAACTTCACAAATGGGTTCTGAGAATTTGAACACCGTTAAAGGTTTCTTCAATGTTAACACTCAAATAAATAGAAACTTTAGATTGTGGTCATATTATGTGGGTGCTGAGAATTTGTTAAATTTCAAACAAGAAAATCCAATTTTAGGTGCAAATGATCCTTTCGGCAGTACATTTGATGCAGGAATGAATTGGGGACCTATTGTGGGTCGAATAATATATTTTGGAACAAGATTTAAAATACAATAAAGATGAAAAAAATAGTAATGTTGTTAGGGCTAGTCTTTGCCATGGTTGCGTGTAATACTGAATCAGAAGAGACTCATTCACATGAAGAAATTGTAGCACAAACGGAGTTTGTATGTCCAATGGAGTGTGAAGGTGATAAAACCTATGATAAGCCTGGCGAATGCCCAGTGTGTAAAATGGAGCTACAAGAAGTAGCACAAGTGATTGAAGAATAACATGTTAATAACAATTACGACCTTGTGCATAATGTGATAAAAGTTTAATTTTGAACAATTAAAAATAGAAATAAAATGAAGAAATTAATTTCAATGATATGCCTGGGGTTTTTAATGAGTGTTGGTGCTCAAGCTCAGAATTTGGCAAAAAATGAAGCAGTAGTAAATATCAAGACTTCTGCTATTTGTAAAATGTGTAAAAACCGTATTGAGAAAGACCTTTCTCTTACTAAAGGAGTAAAAAAAGCAGATTTAAATCTTGATAATAAGGTGCTTACGCTAACTTACAATAGCAAGCAAACGGATCCTTCTAAATTGCGTAAAGCAGTAAGTAGCATTGGATATGATGCTGACGAAGTGGTAGGTGACGAAAAAGCTCACGATCGCCTACCAGATTGTTGCCAAAAAACGGCAGCTCCTCATGTAGACTGACAATAAAAACATAAATTGAAGGGTTCTTTCTAATGGAAGGAACCCTTTTTTTATGAATAATTACATGAGCAAAATAATCATATTCTCTCTTCTCGGTTTGTTACCATTTAGTTGTGCTAAGCAAACACCTGTAACAGAACAAAAAACTGACATTTCTGAACCTAAAGCCTCTTCTTCTAGGGTATTGCCTGGAGAAAATAGCGTATTATCAACGTCATACCAGAGAGTGAATGGTCAGGTAACTCCCGTTAGCAGATTGGTGTTAAACGAAAGCGGGATTGTAAATGACCAATTTTGGGGTCAGCATTGGGAAAACTCCAATGCCAATGAAAAGGTAGCATTTTGGAGCACGGAGCGGTATAATAAAATAAGAGGGTCTGAGATTAAAAATGTGGACTTGAGCGAGATGAAAGGTTTCGACTTTTCACCAATCATCACTTATATGAACAATGCCAAACCATGGGAGGGTAAAACATTTGTTCAATCTCATGTTTATGTACCTACAGACGAGGAAAGGAACAATTGGACAGAGGGTAAAATGACTTATTTCTTTTTGCCCAAAACATATAAAAGAGATCCAAATTCGAACCTACCGCAATTTGATCTAACTTTTCCTACTTATGAGTTGCCAAAAGGAAAATTCAGTGCCAATAACTTCTCCATGTATGGGAGAGATGATAACAAAATACTAAAACAAGGACACAGCTTTATTCTTTCATACAACTTACCTGTTGAAAATCGCTCATTCTACGACTACGACAATTGGTTATATCAAGCAGGATGCCCACACGCTTATTCTGTAGATAATGAAGAGATAGTAAGATGGCTCGATAATGTAGATGAGAATGTGCTTTTGAATAGTTTTAAGAAAAACTTCTACGAGGAATACAAAGACTACGGCTACATCGTAATGAATTGGGAAGCAATTGCTGGAGCTAGGTCTGCTTCTTTTTGGAAGCTACAAAAGTGTTTCGATTTTTGGTTTAGTCAAAAACCAAAAGCCAAATTAGCTATTTGGGGCAAAGGTGGGTTTTGGATGAATAGATTACAAACAGAAGGCGACAACTTTGAGTATTATTTCACCAAAGCAATTACCACAAATCAGCCGATTTCGGAGTATCAAAAACCTATCACAAATGAGAATCCAATGTCGGTTGATGGATTTTATACAGATAACGCTGATGTCATATTTATAGGCGGTTATCTCAATTACCCCACTAATTATGGCTATGTGCAACACTTTCTCATGCAACACATGATGAACAAAAAGTACTACCCACAGAAGAAATCAGTATTGAGCTGGTGGGAGAACATTGAATATGTGGGAGATTTTGAGACCAGTAATTTCTATTTTAAAGATCATAAAGGCAAAACTGTTTATACCGATACCAAGCCAATGGTATTTCCTGATGCAATGCACAATGCGTCGGTGTGGGCACATGCTTTTTGTGACGGTGCGGATTTGTGGAGCTCACCTTACGCGAGAACTGATGATCCTACCCACTTAGGACCATCTACTGAAGTTTTCGATCTTAATAATAAAAAGATACCTACTAGCTTTAAGCCCAACTCTAATGCTCAATATGCAGTACAAAACTACCAGAACATTGATAGATGGGAAGGAGGGAAGTGGGCAATATCGCAATCAAAAGATATCATAGATGCCAACTCAAAATGGGAGTTTACGAGGGTAAAGAAAGGAAATCAGGCCTATGATCGCACCATACCTTCTTATTCGTTGTACCAAAAAACTCCTTTAGTTGCATACAAGTTAAGTGCGGATAAAAAGGAAGCTTTGGTTTTGGCTTATGATGCTTGGAACAATCCATTGAAACAAACAGTACTTAGTGTAGAAGTAGCTGGTAAAAGTTATTCAGTTAAAGTTTTTGGTAGATATACTTCAGTTGTACGAATTCAGCTAGATTAAATTGGACTCTAGGTCGAATTGTACTAAAAAATCCGTAAAATTGGAGCGAATTTGAACCCTAACAATTTATGAAATCATACTTAAAGATTCTTTCCGCTTTTTCCATTCTGGGATTAGTTGTTTTTGCATGTGCCAAAATGGCTCCCAATACGTCAGAAGATATTGGAATCAAGACCATTTTTCAATCGGCAGAAGATGCTAAAAATCAAATTGCTGAAACGTTAAAGAAAACATCCATTCAGCTTGCTGACGGCTTAGAAATTAAGCTTTGGGCTACAGATAGTTTGTCTCCTGATCCTGTTGCATTGAGCATTGACAAAAACGGAGCGGTTTACATTACAAGAGCCGTAAGGCCCACCACTTCAGAATTTGATATTCGTGGCCATAGAGATTGGATGACCGAAAGTATCAGAATGCAATCTATAGAGGACAGAAGAGCATTTTTGCATAAAATATTTTCAGACGAGAACAGCGAAGAAAACAATTGGTTGACCGACTTAAATGGTGACGGATTGCACAACTGGAAGGATCTCGCAGTTGAAAAAGAGGAAGTTTGGAAAATGGAGGACACCGATGGAGATGGCATTGCCGATAAATCCACAAGAGTTTTACAAGATTTCAACGAAGAAATTACTGACGTTGCCAATGGTATTTTGGTACGTGATCACGACATGTTTGTTACAGTTGGCCCTGATATGTGGAGACTAGAAGATACAGACATGGATGGGTATTATGACAAAAAAACGTCTTTATGCCGTGGATTTAATGTTCACATCGGTTTTGGAGGTCATGGCGTTTCTGGAATTATTGAAGGCCCAGATGGAAAAATATACTGGGGAGCAGGGGATATTGGAGCAAACTTGACAGATCTTTCAGGGAAAAATCATTTTTATCCTAACCAAGGTGTGATAGTACGTTGTAATCCTGACGGTAGTGATTTCGAAGTATTTTCTCATGGTCACAGAAATACGCATGAGTTCGTTTTCGATCAATTTGGTAACTTAATCGCTGCTGATAATGACGGTGACCATCCTGGTGAAAGTGAGCGATTGGTTCATGTTGTAGAAGGTTCTGACTCTGGATGGAGAATAAACTGGCAATTTGGAAAATACACTGATCCATTAAATAATGGTTACAAGGTGTGGATGGATGAGAAGTTATTCGTTCCTCGTTGGGATGGTCAGGCTTCTTACATTATTCCTCCAATTCAAAATTTTCATAACGGACCTACTGGAATGGTTTTCAACCCAGGAGCAGGTTTAGGAAAAAAATGGCAAAATCGTTTTTTCTTGGTTGAGTTTGTTGGGAACCCTACACGTTCGCACATTTGGTCATTCTCTCTTAGACCCAATGGAGCAAGTTTTGAGCTGAAAGATGATATCGATATGATGAGTGGATTGCTTCCTACCGGTATGCGATTTGCACCAGATGGTTCACTTTTCTTCTCTGACTGGTTGAATGGATGGGATGTAAAAAGTGCAGGCCGTGTATGGAGAATTGATGTTGATAGCAAGTCAAACGATTTAGCAGAACTTCGCAAGAAAACTGAATTTTTAGTAAAATCGGACTTCGATCAAGTTGGTACTGATAGCTTGGCTACTTTATTGGCTTGGGAAGACATGAGAATTCGTCAAAAAGCTCAGTTTGAATTAGTAGCAAGAGGAAATAGTTCTGCAAGTGTTTTCTTTGGCAATTTGGATAAAACTACCAATCAGCTTTCTAGAATTCACTCTATTTGGGGTTTAGGTCAAATCCTTTATAAAGATGCCTCAATAGGAAATAAATTAATGACTTACTTAAATGATGTAGATGCAGAGGTAGTAGCTCAATCTGCTAAAGTAATTGGTGATGCGAGATTCAAGGCTGCGGAAAGTGCTTTATTAGGACTTTTGAAAAGCCCAAATCCTCGAATTCAATTTTACGCAGCACAAGCTTTAGGTAGAATAGAGGCACAATCTGCTACGGAGCCATTATTGAAAATGTTAAGTGACAATGCTGACAAAGACGTTTACATGCGTCATGTTGCTGTATTGGCATTAGGAAGAATTGGAAACGCATCAAGGCTAGCCGAAACTGCAAAATCAAATGATAGAGCAGTAAGAATGGGTGGTTTACTGGCACTTCGTAGAATGAAAAATGCTAATGTCGCACTTTTCTTAAATGATATAGATGAGCATATTGTCACTGATGCCGCAAGAGCTATCAATGACGATTTCAGTATTGAAGCTGCATTACCTGCACTAGCACAAGCTTTGGCTACTTCTAAAGTAACAAATGAGGCATTTGTGAGAAGAGCAATTAACGCAAACCTTAGAGTTGGTGATGATGCTTCGTTAGATAGGTTAATTGCCTATGCAAAACGCAATGACATCACGCCAGAACTAAGAGCAGAAGCAATGGCAACTCTATCTACTTGGTCAAATCCGTCAGTTTTGGACAGGGTTGATGGTAGGTATCGTGGTGAATTTAAGCGTAGTGATGTTGCTCTTAAATCCAAAGTGGAAGGTTTGATTGGGCCGTTTTTAACCAGTGAAGATGAAGAGGTAAAAGTTGCCGCGATTCAGTTGGTAAGCCGATTGGGACTGACAAAATACGGTGATCAATTATTCGGCTTGTTAACAAAAGCAAAGAAAAGTGAAGTCAAAGAAGGTATCTTGGAAGCTTTGGTAAGCATGAAGTCGGCAAAAGCAGGTGAAGCAGTGAGCATTGGTTTACAAGACGGTTCTCGCTCTGTACGCACAGAAGCTTTAAAATACCTTGACCAAGTTAACATGAACGCTGCGACTTTCTCAAAAGTGGCAATGGGCTTACTTGCGAACGGAAGTGTGAAAGAAAAGCAGCAGCTCGTAAGCGTTATGAGTAAATTACCATTGAGCAATACTACTCCAATTTTTGAAAAACTAATCGCCGATTATGCAAAAGGAGATTTGGATCAAAACTTAAACCTCGAATTGGAAGAAGCCTTAACTGCATCCAATGCACAATCACTATTAGATAAGTTTAATTCAACCAAACCTAAAGGTGATGGTTTGGAAGCCTTTAAAGACGCCCTATATGGTGGTGATTATATGGCAGGTCGTCAATTTTTCAGGAATAACTCTACTGCACAATGTTCTAGATGCCATATGGTTCAAGGGCAAGGTGGACAAGTAGGTCCTGATCTTAGTAAAATAGGAAGTGAGCTTGATAGAGAACAAATTTTGGAAGCTTTGATTGCACCAAGTGCAAGGTTGGCTCCAGGTTTTGGATTTGTAAGTTTGACTTTGAAAGATGGTCAAGAAGTAAATGGAGTTCTTATGAAAGAGTCCAAAGATGAACTTGAACTACATACTGACGAAGCGGCGGAGCCTTTAAGAGTTGCAACTGCCAGAATCGCACGGAGAGAAAACATGCCATCAAGTATGCCTCCAATGGGACTTATCATGAGTAAGCGTGAGATCCGAGATGTGGTAGCATACCTAAGTGCAATGAAATAAGTAAGTAGTAAACAATGAAGTTTTAGCAAAGGAGGCTGCCTCAATTTATGAGGCAGCCTCTTTTTTTGTCAATTAGAAATACTGAAGATGCTTAAGGCGATATAGACCCTTACTCTTTATAGTGCTTTTCGATCCACTTTTTCACTTTAACTAATCTATATATTCCAAAAATTAAAATGATAGGACTGGCTACTAAGAAACCAATAGCTAGTGATTTTAGGTCGGAGAAATAGCTGATTTTTAACAAAGAAATCCCGGTAATAAAGAATGCAATTGCCGATCTAAAGTAAGCCAAAAATGTACGCTCATTTGCAAGCTTTGTTCTTTCTACTGCAAGCCAGTCGCGTAGAATAAGCTTTGATTCTTCTGTTCCTTTTGGTGAGTTCTGCATTGATTATTTTAGTATTTAAAAATCTTCTTTACCATGTGATTTTCAGAAGAGTCCACTATAATGTTATAATATCCTGGAGCAAGTGCATTTAAGTCAATATCTATCGCATCTCCGTTCCAAATTGCCATGTCAACAGACCTCACAATCTTGCCAATTGCATTATAAACAGCAATGTTAACGCTTTTTTGAGTCTTAGAGGCCGCAATACTAACTTGATTAGGGGTAGGGTTGGGGTAAACCACTATAATTTCTTTATTAGGGTCAATTTTAAAATCAATTTCATTGGACAGCGGAGACCCGCAACCATCGCCGTCGTCAAAATATAGTACTGCACGATTGCTGTAAATACCTGGTGAAGCTGGTTTGTAAATAGGATCAGTATCATTAAGCGTAGGTGGTCCTCCTTGCCATTCAAATACAACATTGCTGGAATAATCTGCAGCATTTGCAATTCTTAATGTATAAGGATCTTCCAGTACGATTTGAGGTGGTTCCGGGTGATCAATAAATGAAACAATAAACGGCTCAGTTTCTATACTTGGACAAGCTCCATTATACTTGCCAGCGAATTGAACGATGGTATCGGAAGTTAATGTTACTTGGGAATTTGCTACTTCTCCATTCCAAGAGAATTCATTCCAAGCCCCATTGGCTTCAATTTCTACAACTCTACCGGTACAAGTAACTATGCTGTGAGAGGTGGAATCAAAAGTACCGTCACTTATTTCAAAAGTTGGGTTAATAGCAAATGCTGGTATTTCTATTTTATTATAAACCTTTGCTGGAGAGTTACCAATTTTGCAGCCATAAGAATTGTACACCTCAAATGCCAATTCAGCATTATCATTAATGTAAAAAGAATGATTTTCGTTTCCGTTGTTCCATAAGATAGAATCAAATTGCTCAGAGCTAGATATGAGCAAAGAATCCCCAGCACATAGGCTATCGCTTAGGCTAGTAATAGTAGGATTGGACTCAAATTTAATACCTGAAATATCAATACTGGTACCAATTTTATAATTCAATAGGCTATCAAAAACGATTGCAGAAAACTGGCCACTTTTAGCTGTTTTGCTATCTTCATTAGAATTATCACTCCATTGGTAAATACTTTGATCACTTTTGGTTTTTATAGTTAATCCGTCGTTGTTGCATTCAATTGAAAGTTCGGCCAAAGGATTTGTAAGAATTGGATTGCTTTCATCCAAAAAGCCTCCGTCAATCTTCTCAAACCATGCTTGTGCTAAGTCGGTAAGACCATTCTGCGTCGATGTATTGCCAAAGTGTGTGCCGTCAACCCTAGGTTGCATAACAGGGTCAGTATAAGGCCCAGTAAAGGCATTTAGCCCAGGAGTTTTAACTAAATCTCTTTGGTCATTTAATACAACTTCGCTTGTTGCTCCTGCGGAAAATGAAACTTCTGATATCATCCATGGCACATTGAAACCAAAATCCTCTCTAGACTTCTCAATGGTATATTTGATGTATTTGTAATACTCGCCAGGTCTTGGAATTCCAGGATTGGTGTCTGTTTCACCTAAGTGCCACAAAACAGCCCTTACTCCAAAAAGTGAAGCATAGTATTTGTGACTCATATCGAGGTGGTGATAGGGATATCCTACTGGTAAAGTTCCAAATGTGAGAATGTCGAATGCTGGGATTTCGTCTCTGCTATCTGACCAATTGGAACTAAAAGTAGCCTGCCAAGCCGCATTGAAAAACAAAACAGGGACATCATATTTTGCGGCAATCATATCACCCAATTCTCCCCAGCACCAAGGTGATTTACCATAAGGTGCTATGTCGGAGTTATCTTCTATTTTTGAGATTTCAAGTCGATCAGGAGGAGTGAAGCTTAGGTTTTCATTGTAATAGTTTACTGAATTAACTCGGTCGTCTTGAGCTCCTCTTGCTCCAAAGTCAACTTTTCCTTGTGCATTGGATTGCCCACAAATGATATATACTTCTCCAACTCCAACTTTTTGAATCGTTTTTTGACTTTTTACAATTCCGTTTTTATAGCCTAGTACGGTTAGTTTATACCATCCACCCGGCATTTTGACTCTTTCTTGAAAATACCCTTTTGCAGTAGTATTGACCAAAGCTTTATTTGTAATGGTGGTGTCGGACTGAAATTGAGCAACAAGGCTATCCATTTTTTCCGACGAAGTACCATTGATAGCGATATAACCGAAGTTATCATTTCCTCTTTGAAAAACTGACCGCTCCACAGGAAAGTCAATATTAATTTGAGCTTGGCTGATTTGAACTAATACGAAAAAGAAGATTGTGAATAGGAGTCGGGGCATTGCAAAAGCTTGATGTCTTTGCAATTTACTATTTTAAGACAAAAACTGATTATTTCAGAATTGAAAAACTCCCATTTTTGATGATTACGTCATCATTGTCCAAAATGATCCTAAGGTCAAAATAATAGTTGCCATTACTAGCTTCATTAACCTTGGGTGTCCATTGGAAATTTGGGTCTTTACTGGCATAAACCACTAAGCCTCTTCGATTTAGAATTTTGAATTCTACTGTTTTTATTCTTTTCGTATTACCTATCAAAAATAGGGCATCGTTAATTCCGTCAGAATTAGGAGTAAAAGCTGTTGGGATGAAAATTTTAGGGTCAAGTTCTTTTAACACAACATTGGAAAAACTTGAACCCGCACTACTTTTGGCTTGAACTCTAAATGTGGCCTCATCTTGAAACAAAGCTAGGTTTGGATCATATTTAAAAATGTCACCTTCCAGTTCGTAAAATGATTTATCCAAATTCCCAGAAGCTCCTTTGGTAAGAATTTCATACTTGTCAACAGGGCTAGTAAATGGGCTTTCTTTGGTCCATTCTAAAGTCTTATTGTCTTTAAAATTCAAGTAAATGGTACATATAGGGTCGCTAATTGGGCTTGAACTACCACATTCATCTTGAGCTTGGACTTTGAAACAGTAGGATTTTTCTGAGGCATCAAGCTTTGTAGTGTATTTACTACTTGGAGCTTTTAAAGTGTCTGCAATAGAATAATTATTCCCCGATTTTTGATAAATAAAATATTGGGTTAGTGGGTATACACTAGATTGTATTTCGTCAATATTTAAGACTGCCTTCTCTTCCGCATTGATACTCGCAACGAGAGAGAAGTTTTGTTCAATTTTACGGTCGCTCGGTTTGTAGCATTTTAAATTGGACCTTACTTCACTTCTAAAGTTAATACCTCTATTGTTTCCTTCCACAAAGGTGGTTGTGTAGTAGCAAATTACTCTGTCACAACCAAAGATCTCATGATCTATAGAGTCTTGTTTTGGCAGAATGGTTTTCCCACCTGGATACAGAATTTGGTTCTCAATGATCTCAAGCTTCTGTTGCGTTACTTTGACGAAGTTGTCTTTGTTATCTGCAACTTCTTTGTAGGGTAAAGGGTATTGCTCAAAAAATACTCGCTGTTTTCCTGAAAGCTGTTTAATCTGTGTAATAGGAGTCGTACATATTTCGGCAGATTCTTCAACACGGCAGCCCGTTTGCTCTTTTTTCAACATAAAGCAGCTTTGCTTCGTGCTTTCGTCAAAAGTCACTGTTCTTCTACCTGGCTTTAAACCTTTTGCCACAGGGGTATCAGAATATGTTCCACCGAGGTCACGTCGAAATAGTGAATATGTAGATGCCAAGCCTCCTTTTACATCTAATTCCATTCCCTTGTCATTGAGCAAAAGTGCATCTATATTAGCATTAAAGGGTATTGATAAGCCGGTAGTTGGTACTTGATCTGGATTTGCAATGTAATCTGATCCAATATCGCCGCTACAGTTTTTGCTTTGATCATTATAAACTCCTCTCACATAAATTCGCTGTGGTAGGGGTAAATCAAAAGTTTTTTCAAAAGGCAAATCTTCTGCTTTTACTGTTTGAATTATGGTATTGAACTTGTTATTACTGATTTCGTAGTAGTCGTAATCATTGAGCAGGGAATCTGCAGGAATTGCGAGCGAAAATGAAGTTCTATTACAGGCACTAAAAGAGTAATAGGCTTTGTTCGACTGGCGTACCACATGGTTTTTACAAGCATACATTGGTTTGCCGTCTTTTGTACCATACTGAATGATTGTAAATATGGTAGGATTAACAAAACCAGTATAGCGATATCGGTCTACAAAAGGAACATTTGGGTTGAGGGCTTCAGGTCCTTGACCTTGATAAACGAAGTTATAACGGATATTTTCTCCTCCAGATTTATCTTTAACAATTACTGTTTTGGGAGCACAAAAAGTGAATTCTTCTAAGTTAAAATCCCCTTTTACCGAACCTTCTGGCTGGTTACAAAGGTTTTGAGCACTTATTCCAAAATGACTAAATATCAAAAGTAGGACGAAACCTAGTCGGTAAGAAAGGTTAATATGTTTGCTTTTTCTTGACAATATTTTGAGATAATTAAATCTTCGTCCAGCAAAGGTACAATACAATAACATAATATTTGAATCATTATTATTGCAAAACCAATTGCGGATGGAAATTTACACTTCTCTACTTCTATTGAAAAAATCGTGCCGCTAAGGTATTTTAAATTTTGGACCTCATTGATGACCAACACTGTGAACCCAAAACTCATTGGAATTTTTAAATTGATTGAGCTTTTTCGACCTTGCTAGCAACAAATAAAGCCTGCTCCAAAAAATTGAAACAGGCTTTATGTTTTTATCAAATTTTAAGACGGATTCTTAAACTACTGGTTTCCATCCTTTTTCGTATTCTCTACTCCAATCTTTCATCGCTCCTTTGTGATTTGGTTTTCCTGTTACAGGATCAATTTGCAATGTTGCACTGTGTTTTTGAGCCATATTACCTAGGTGACAAAGTAAAGTACTCTTCACAGCTTCAGCAATAGGAGAGTTAGGTGTTGCCTGACCTTTGACACATTTCAAGAAGTTGTCAAAGTGGAAATTATCTAATCCACTTATTCCTGTGGTATCAGTTCCTTCCATTCCTTCACCTTCTCTTTTGTTAGCAATTTCTTTACCACTTTTGTCAAATATTTGGTAACCAGCTCTATCTACATAAGCAGATCCCGTTGTTCCATATATGTAAGTTCCTCTTCCTGCACCATCTTTATATGACGAAGAACCATTACAGCTTCTACCTTCCCAGTTGAGCATTTTATTACCCGCAAACTTGAAAGACGCAATTTGAGTATCATAAAATTCCCAATCGTCGTCAAATGCAAATCGACCACCACTTGAGCTTACCTCAGTAGGTATATCTACGCCTAAAGCCCAGCGAGCTACATCCATTTCGTGTAGTCCGTTGTTTGAAATTTCGCCAGTTCCCCAGGTTTTAAACCAGTGCCAGTTGTAATGTACAATGTTGTCTCTGAATTCTTCACGAGGTGCTGGACCTTGGAACAAATCCCAGTTTAACCATGATGGAACGGGTGCTTTTTTTCCAGTACCAATAGAACCTCTCCAGCTCTCATAAATCGTTTTAGCATAATAAGTTTCGCCAATAACACCCTCTCTCAATTTCTTGATCAATTCTATCGTAGTAGGAGCAGAACGTTGTTGGTTTCCTATTTGAAGCACTTTTCCACTTTTGGCTTGAGCTTGTTGTAACCATAAACTCTCTTGTGGATTGTGACTACAAGGTTTTTCACAATATACATCCTTACCGGCTTGCAATGCCATGATAGCCATAGGTGCATGCCAGTGGTCAGGTGAGGCTATTGTGATTGCATCAATATCTTTGTTTTCTAGTAGTTTTCTAAAGTCTTCTTCGCACTTTACATTAGCAGGTACAATACTGCTCCATCGTTTTTTAATTTTATCGAATATTCGATTATCGACATCGCACAGTCCTACTATGTCAACCTGATCTTTAAAAGTATTAAGTGCAGATAGGTGAGCATTTACACGGCTATTGAGACCAGCATGTGCAAATCCAATTCTTTCATTGGCTCCGAGTATACGTCCGTAACTTTTGGCAGACATGGCAGTTGCCAATCCTCCAAATGCGAGGGCAGAGGTTTTTATAAATTTCCTTCTTGAATTTGTCATAATCTAATTAGGGTTGAAATTTTTAACAGTACAATATAAAAATGTTAGTCTTACATTTTACACCTCTCAGTATTTTATCATTAATATATGGTAAAATCCTATGGTTTATGCCTTAATTTGTTGGATTAACATTACATATACAAATGAGAATTTATTTATTGATAATTATCCTTACAATCATGTCACAAGGTAGTTTTGCACAGTACGACTCACATATTACTGGTATTCAAGATGCTCCAAAAGATTACACTGGAGAGGGAGTTTTGCTTAGAATGATAGAAGGTGCTGGTTTTCGCTACTATTGGGCTACAGAAGGAATGAAGGATATAGACGTTGCCGTAAAACCTTGCGAGGATTGCAGAACAGGCTTTGAAACAATAGAACATTTATATGGACTTTCGGAAATGGTACGATCAACAGTAATGTCGGAGGTTTATGACCGATCAAAATTAATGAAAACTACTTCTTTTGATGAGCTTATTGCTGCTACAAACAAGAACTGGGCTGATGCAGCGAATTATTTAATGAAAGGAAATGGAAGTATAGACCAAATGGATATTGACTTTGGTAAGGGTTCTAAAGTTTCATTTTGGAACTTGCTCAATGGCCCACTTGCTGATGCCATTTACCATACTGGTCAAGTGGTGACTTTTAGAAGAATAAGTGGCAATCCAATAAATCCTAAAGTCAATGTTTTTATGGGGAAATTGAATGATTGATTCAAAACTTCTATTCTCGATCTGAAATATTCGAAGAAAGCTGAGAACCCTCTTGGGCTTCTATTCCCGCTGAGTCTTCGCTTCGGGACTTTGTCACGAATAAGTGTGTGTGGCTTGAATGTCGAATTTAGTTCTTAAAGGAATAATCGAATGGGGAGAGACTAGGCGACTACGCCCCGTTAGCAAGGGAGTTATTACCCTAAGCTAAGCAAGTGGAAATGATGGGCAACAGCCATAAAGCCACCGTGTTTTTTGATACAGTAGGTCAGAAAACCTTGCTGCTTAGTTTTGCTAATTTGAGGGCGGTGGAGTAGGGGGCTTGCTTTGTGCTGTTACTTTTTGCCGCTAACTCAAGCCTGAGGCTTGAAAACACTACTCCGAAGCTACAAGCTTCGGAGAGCTGAACGACTTATTAATTCTATCATACTTGAATTGAAAGTTTTAAATGCCCTCCGAGGCCTTTTTCAACTATCTTTCTTAGTGTAGAAAGTCTTACTTCTTTTATGTCGTTTTCTATTTTAGAAATATAGCCTTTGTTAGTGCCGCATTTTTCTGCTAGTTGTTGCTGAGTTAAGCCTTTTTCTAGCCTAGCTTGCTGTAGTAGAAAACCAAGTTTGAATTCCTGATAACCTTCCTCAAAGTCGGTTCTGGTTTCGGTGCCTTTTATCCCGAATTCTTTGTCTATAAATTCGTCTAAGGTTTCTATGTTTTTATCTGTTTTCATAATCTGCTTTTATTTTAAGTGCTTTTTCTATTTCCTTCTTCGGTGTTTTCTGGGTCTTCTTTTGGAATCCATTGGCTAAAACAATCAATTTACCTTTATCAAAGAAGCAAAAGATTCTAAAAATGTCTGAACCAACTTTAACCCTTATTTCATAGAGACCATCTGTTCCCGTCATGTGAGTCAGATAGTCTTTTGGTACTCTAGGAATGCTTTCAATAAGTTTAATAGTCCAAACTATTTTCTTTTTTACTTCTTCTTTTTGGTTATTATAAAAATCTCGGAAGTAACTTTTATAGAATACAACTTCTCTGATTTTCGGTTCTGACATAATGGATTCTTAAATAGTTGTCCGAATGTACAACATTTATTCTGCTTGAAAAAGTTCATCACTTAAAAAGCTGCTACAAATCAGTTTAACTTTTTGGACGAATAACCGCCATGGATATGATGGGCAATAGCCATAAAGCCACAGTGTTTTTTGATACAGTAGGTGAGAAAACCTTGCTGCTTAGTTTTGCTAAGTTGAGGGCGGTGGAGTAGGGGGGCTTGCTTTGTGTTGTGACTTTTTATCGCTATCTCAAGCCAGAGGCTTGAAAACACTACTCCGTATCTACAAGCTTCGGAGAGCTGAGGAAATTAATAAGTTACCTACTGGCTATTTCCATAACATCTCCATCTTCTGGAATTAGAACTTTATTTATTAAATCATTTTCAATTAATATTTCTCTTAATTTTTTTCGAGTCAATGGGCAATGATTTATAGATTCCATATGATTAGCAATTACTTTTCCTGATGTGTTTTTAACAAATTTTAAAATATCATCAATATCCATAATAAGCTGTTTGAATAAATCAAACTGAGCAGTTCCACAGGCTAAAACACTAATTTCAGGTTTGTAATCCTTTAGTACTTTATCAACTGAATCTGTGTAAATTGTGTCAGAACTTAAATAAATGGATTTTTGATTGGGTAATTTTATGTAAAATCCAATTACATTTCCCATTGGCTTAGCCACATAACCATAACCGTGTTTTGCGGGAATACCTTCAATAGTTCCCCCTAAAAACTTTTGTTTTTCCCAATATTTTAATGTTTGAACTACATTTAAACCTCTATTTGAAAAAGCTTTTTCATCTTTAATACTGCAAGTGACGGGAATATTGTTTTCTATTAAAAATTTAATTCCTGCTTTATCAATATGGTCTGGATGCTGATGTGTAATTATGCAATGAGTAACTTTATTTAATATGTATTCTAAATTATTCGGTAGAGGTACAGTTGGGTTTCTTCGTGCTTTATGTCTAAATAATGTAAAAGAAGGCATAATACCGATATCTCCTAACATTGGGTCAATTAAAATGACATCTTTTTCTGTTTCCAGAATCATAGTGGCATTTCTTAGATGATGAATATTTAGCATTTTGTATTATTTTATGTGAAATACAAAAGTCTAATAAAGTGTAATCAATTTCATTGATTCAAATCAAGAAGTACGTTTTCTAATACGACTTAGTGTTTCAGGTGTTATATTTAAGTATGAGGCAATGTGGTATTGAGGAATAGATTGAAGCCATTCAGATTTGTAAATGAACAACTCTTTATATAATTCCTCTGGAGTTTTGGTAATACGATTAAATTCCAGCATTTCTTTTTGTTTTAGTAATTTCTGGAAGGATGCTTCAACATAGGATTTTCCACATTGATACTTTTCTAGTAAATCAAAAAAAGGTTTTCTCTCAATACTTAAAACCTCTACAGAAGAAAGGCATTCTTGATTTTTATTGGTATTCGAATTTTGACTAAAAGTCAATAAATCTGAAATGAATTGTGGCTTTACATAAAAGTTAATATTGATTTCTTTTTCTTGATTTGAATAATACTCTCTCACTATTCCTTTATTTAGGAATCGAAGTTGTTTTTCCTTCGATTGAGCTTTAATTAATAAACTTCCTTTTGTATGTTTTTTAATTTCAAACAACGAAAATAGTTCTTCTAATCCATCTTGGTTTAATGAATATTCAGCTTTAAAAAATTTGGCTATCTCCGAGAAATTGTTCATTTTTTTGAGTTTGCAGATAACGTTGTTGTGTATGATTAGATGCGTGTTTTAAGCACTAAAGTTAGCAAATAAAACACAGATAGAAAGTCTGCGAGGACTTTCGTAAATTGGCTAAAACCAAGCAATTAATTATACACGGTGTTGAACAAAGCTCCCTACGGTCACAGCTTTTTAAAAAGGTGTAAATTAGTAGGGAGCGATATTGCTCAATAACGTTTCAATTAAAACTATGAAAAAAAAGTTTTAAACCCACAGGTGTTGTAAAATTTGATGAAGCTATTTTGCGAATGGATCATCACATGCAAATCGCCAATTCAGCTTTTGCTACCCGTTGTAACTACCTTAGAGGGCTAAAGAGCCTCATTCTCCACTATGAAAAGCTTCCTGAAGAATGCACTGCTGATGAGGTAAAAGCTTATTTAGTGCATGAGCGGGAGACGTGTAACTTGAGCAGTTCTACGATCAATTTACGCGTCTGTAGCCTAAAGTATTACTATCGCCATGTGGCTGGCAGGTTAGATTTAGTGGTTAAAATTCCTAACCCAAGAATTCAGAAATACGATACCGAAGTGCTTACAAGTGAAGAGCTCAAAAAGCTATTTCAGTGCTGTAGAGACATGCGTCAAAAGTTGATATTGACAGCACTTTTTGACACTGGCATACGAGTACGGGAGTTATTGCGTGTGAGGCTTTCGGACTTTGATAAGCAACACCAGAGCATCACGATTCGCAATAGCAAAGGGAAGCGGACACGTTTAGTCTATTATGGTAGTCGCTTGCGGATCGTTTTAAAGCAGTACTGCAAGTATTTGGGCTATCTGCCGAAGGGAGTTCTGATAGAGAGTTACAAAGATCCAAGTAAGTCATTAACGCTACGAGGGGTTCAGTTCATTGTGAAGCAAACTGTGAAACGAAGTGGCTTAAAAAAACGCATCCACCCGCATACTTTTCGTCATAGTTTTGCGGTGCACTATCTTAATTGTGGTGGGAGTATATTCTCACTTCAGCGATTGCTAGGTCATCAAAACATCACGACGACCTTGCATTATTTGAAGTACGCTTCACTTCCAGAGGGCAAGCAAATCTCGGTGCTGGATGAGATGCCATAGCCGTGAGCTGGCAGATGTGATCACCAAGTTTGGAGCTGAGTCAGAGGTATCAAGTCACCAACGACGCACCTTAGAGGCAATTAGGCGATGTCGCACGGCAGAGCTGGGCGGTCATATAGATTCTTGTGATAGCTGTGGGCATTTACGGATCAGTTACAACTCCTGCCGCAATAGACATTGTCCTAAATGTCAAGGGCTCAACAAAGAAGCTTGGATTATCCAGCAGGAAGATCAGTTGCTTCCTGTAGCACATTTCCATGTGGTCTTTACGCTACCTCACGAGCTCAATAGCTTGTTTATGTACGAGCCAGCCAAAATGTATGACCTTTTGTTCAAAGCTGCTTGGCATACGCTCAAAACGCTGAGCTTAGATCCTAAATGGCTGGGAGCAAAGCCTGCGGCTACCATGCTTTTGCATACATGGGGGCAAAACTTGAGTATGCATCCTCATGTACACTGTATTGTACCCAATGGAGGCTTGACAAGCAAAGGCAACTGGCAATTCCCCAAGCGAGGGAAGGCAAACTTCCTGTACCCAGTCAAAGCGATGCAAAAGCTCTACAAAGGCTACTTTATGCAAAAGTTAAAAGAGTTATTGCGAGATCCAGATTGGAAATACCCACCAGGCTTCCCGGAGAATAAAGCCTTTACAGAATGGAAAAATGAGTTGTATAAAAAGGATTGGGTGGTGTATACAAAGAAGCCATTTGCAGGCGTAAAAAGTGTGGTGGAGTACCTTGGACGCTACTCTCATCGAGTCGCAATTACCAACCAGCGGATCAGGTCAGTTACAGATACTCACGTGAGTTTTAGCTACAAAGACTATCGTACAAATGGCCATTCAAAGCTGCTTACACTGGAAGGTAAGGAGTTTTTGCGGCGATTTAGTCAGCATATTCTGCCTTGCGGCTTTCGCAAAGTTCGTCACTTTGGTTTTATCGCTAATGCCAGCAAAGCCAAAAGCATCAAAACTGCACGCCAAGCACTACACGTAAAGCAAAAAGAGCTACTTGACAAAGCTGAGCGAAGATCGTTAGCCAAACAACGGCTCTTTAAAAAGGAAGCTGATAAATGCCCTTGTTGTAAGACAGGAGTGATGAGAACGATGGAGATATTATCACCAGCAAGAGCTCCGCCATCTACATTATTGTCAAGAAAAAGGGTGAAAGAGCTGCTGTCAAATTATTGATGGCTAGCAACTGCTATGGATTGAGAACAAAAAGCAGCGAAATCTTATAAAAACCTGACCCTAAACTCTTCGAAAAATACAGAAAAAAGGGTTAGGCGATCCTCAAAAAACAAAAAGCGGAATCACTTCCGCTAGAAATCAATACTCATCGAAAATTGAAACCCCATATTTCGGCAAGCTCAATACAAGTGAGTCAAGGCATATAGTGACACCGCTTCGTTCAACACAGGCCGATCGCTGGCCTAATCGGCACAGCTATTCAGCCTTTAATGTTATGCGTAGTTATTTAATACTTCAAGTCGTTCAATAACAAATTCAGCTAATTCATTCTCGTTGAATTTTAAAGCATCAATATATCCGTCAATCGAAAATACACCATCTATTTCAGTTTGGTCAAACCTAACGAGCATTATTTTTTTATCTTGTTTTGATTTGATTAAATCTTTAATACTTCTCCATTCTAATCCACACCATTCCTTTTCATTATATTCTTTGCATAGAAATATCACAACCAAATCAGATTGCTTATGATATATCTTTTGCAGGATAGTGTCTATATTCGGTTGTGCAAGTTGCGATTGATAATCTAAATCATAGAAAATTTTGTCTTTGCCAAGTTTAACTTTTAAACTATCTACAACGTTAGAAACATATTCCCTTTTTTCTCCTGGAAAAGATACAGCAACAGTAAAATCTATTTTTGAAATATCTTTAGTCGATTTGGTAGCTTTTTTATTCGTTATTTCTTTAAGTAATTGTTCCAGAGCTACAAGTGATAAGGAAAATACATCAGGTTCAATTTTAGTAGAATGTTCTCTGAAGGAATAAGTTTTAGATACGTGAAATAGTAAGTAATTCAACCATATCGCTAAAGGGTTGTTGTTAGCTCCAATAGTTGGCATACTTTTAGGTTCTTTTTTAAGTATCTCAACTCTGACTTTATTAGAAACCCTAGTGTTTATTTTTAGAGCCTCTTCCTCGTTAAATAAAGCTCCAGCTCTTTTAGCCATTCTAACAAACTTATCTGTTGCTTTACCTATAATTACACCATATTTAGTCAATTCTGCTCCTCTAATTCCCCATTTTAAGTTACTGTCATTTACATTGCTAACAAATTCATTAATTTCATTGTTACCATTCAATTTACCTATGAACTGCCATAACATTATTAAATGATTTGGTTGTTTGAATTTTATATTTTCAACTTCTTGCCCTTGGTGATATTCATACGTGTGAAACTCTATTTTATGAAATTTTTTAGCTTGATTTTCAAAAGCTTTAATCAAACGTTTAATTTCTATTGTCTTGTTAGCTAAAGTTTCTTTGTTTTCCAATTGATATTCAGTTTTTTTAATGTTTCTCGGGATTTTTTTCTAATAACGGTCTCGTATAAACGCAGTAGCGAGAATAAGCATATTGGTGAAGTATATATATGACCTTTGATAAATTAATTACTTTGTTTATTTGAACTCCTTCCACTATTGCGTTTATACATTGTTGGCGATAGTTTTTTTCTTTCAATATCAAATTTTCTCTTTAACATAGTATCAATATCAGCCCTATTTTCAATTTGCTCCTTTTCTTCTTCCGTAAGTTCAATAGGAGGCATTTCTAATATTTCTCTTGCAAGATTTATATCTTGGAGCGACTCAAATTCAAACATACAATTATATGAACCATCTTCATCACCATTCCTAAGTTCCGATTGTTCATTTAATTTATTTTTTATTTGGGATAGACTCTCAGAATTTTTAATGGTGTCAACAATCTCATTTAATGTTAAATCGTGAGAATCTATAAGGTGGTCGATATATGTTAGCCTTCTTATTTGTTGAGATTTATGGTATTCTTTTAGTCTCTTATTTTCCTGTTTAATAAGTTCTACTGAGCTATCTTTATTTACACTTTCAAGGACATTCTCTAAATATCTTTGAAGTGTGCTTGCAACTTCATTTAGTTCGTTGACTTTATTTGAAAGACTTTCTACTTCTTTTCTTTTTTGCTCTTGATTAAGAAGGTCTTTGAGTAAGCCTGCCCATTGTTCTCGTAAAAATTGAATAATATCCTGGACAGTTTCAAAAGAAAATATGACATTGTTTTTAGGTAATGCATATAATTCTTCAATAAATTGATATATCCTTATATCATCTGCATATCTATATTGAATATCCTTACTCTTTTTATTAATCAAATATGTTTCATATTCAGAATGAACATTTTTATCAATAAATAAGTAAACATTTTTATTTTGCTCCAAAGCAGTTTTGATTTCTGCTTGAGTGACAGAATAATTATCTTTTTGAGATTCAGATCCAAACCTACCACCAATAATCCCTACAAGTATATCAATTCCACTTATTTCCCTATAACAATACTCTTCTAATTTTGAATCTTTTCCATATGGAATAGAACCTGTTTCGTTTCTAACAGATTCATATCCCATTTCCTTTATAAATCTTTCTAAGTCAGCTCTTACTTGTCTTAGGTCGAAAAAAGTAGAACTAATGAAAATTCTTGGTTTTGCCATTTTCTATGTTTTAATTATCGCCAAATGCGATAAATCAGGACATATGTCTGATATATCTCAAATATTTTTTACTAATCTAGTTGAAATATATTTTTAGAAAAAGCTCCATCAGTATGTTTGTTGATAACTCAGTGGAGTGTTATTTCAACTCAATTGGAATTTTCATTTCTTTCTGGTCTCGGATGATGCTGAGGACTGCCTTTCCGTGCCAAAGGTTTTCTTGATACTTATTTAACAGTTGGGTGATGTTTGCCACTTTTTCGTCATCAAAACCAACAATGACATCTCCTTCTAAAATTCCTGATTTAGCTAATTTATTGTCCTTTTCAAGTTTCAAAATGATAACTCCTTCCATACTAAACAAGCCTGAGGCTGATTGCTCTTCTATGGTTTCAATGCTTTTAATTGTTGCTCCTAGCCATTCTCTGGTGCTTTTTTGCACTTTTTGAAATGACATGATATTCAATTCTGGAATTTCGGGTTGCTTTGCAATGGCTTTTAATGTAGCTTTTTGAACCCCAAAACTATCCATTGGAAAATTCTTGAAACCTAATTGGAACGCAGGTGAGTTTGCTTCAAGGCTGAAATCTCCTTTTTCAGGATTTACAAACATTGGGTTGCCAAAAAGACTATGGCCGTCGGTATTGTTCTCTTGAGCCAGTGCTAGGGCTGTAGAGTCTGGAAATAGGTTGTAATCCACCTCTGTTCCCCAAGCAGCAAGTCTAATGGGGAAATGTTTTGTCATCATGACATTGCTTTTGAACACATCTTTGCTGTTGTCGAACCAAACATGAGGATGGAAACCATTGTTGACCATGATGTTATTTTCAACCACCCTATTGAAACCTTCACGTAGTTTGATTCCTCCATTGAGACAAAGGTTATTGTAGATGTGATAATTGGAAGAGCCATCATCTAAGTCAATATCCCAGCCATGATCACAACGAAAACGATTGTTACGAATTACCGTTGTATGCATGGCATCCCAGTTGGGCATTTGTGGATTGGCGTGCACCAAACTATCAATTACGCCCCATTTTGGGTGCCAAAAACGGTCTCTTCCCCAAGAGTTAAAAGAACCATGGTCGCCAGATTCCAAAACGGTGTTAAAGACATCATTGTATTCAATGATATGCCCCCCCCAAGTTCCTTCACTGATATTGATTCCTGCACGAGGTACATCATAAATGCTGTTGTTTTTGACCTGAATATTCATTGACATAGAAAGCTGAATGCCAGCTACTTGCTTTTCTACTTGACCGATTTGGTAAATCAAATTGTTCTCTACTTTGCAATCGGCTGGGTATAGGTCATTTGCTGGCCCTTGTACGGTGTCCATTTTCTCCATGGGAACAAATTCGCTGTATTGATAAGAAGGCGATCGTACAGCAGTACTGTCACCTACAAAACTAATTGCTGATGCTCCGCAATTGAAAATATGGTTACCTATGATTTGAGCTTTTCTGTTGTAACCATTTACAAAAATCACGTTTCCGCCTAAGTTTGTAAATTCACAATTGCTAATGCTGCAATTTTCTGTACCGTCGAGTAAAATGGCTCCACCTCTATATATGGTCCAATCGCTTCGTAACAATTGATGGTATTCTTCCATAAAAGTACGCTTGGAATGTTCGAATCTTATCCCTTCAATTTTGAAATTTTGAACAGGATTTTCGTTTGTACCCTTTATTTCAATCAGGTGATTCAAAGTAGCAATTTCAACTGTTGCTGAGTTTAAGTCAATATTGTTGTCAGCCCATAGATAGAGCTTCTTTTCGTCTTTGTCATAATACCATTCTTTGGCACTATCCAACTCTTCAAAAATGTTTTCTACCATTCTGAATTTTGGGTGCATGGGCGATGGCCTGTTGTTTTGATGTCCTCCTTTTAGGGTAAGTTCTCCTTTACTATCTACACCAGTGATCTCGTAATGGAAGCCACCCCATTGTCCACGGTGCATCGCATGTATAAAGCCCCCTGTTGGGTTTTTCCAAGTTGCAATTCGTTCCTTAGATGTTGCATCTTCTGAGTGACCTTGCCAATAGCCGCTATTTTGGTCATAATTTGGGTACCTAGCTAGAATTTGCTTCTCACCATTGATAAATAATTGATTAAAATCGGCGTCGATATTTATATCGGTAACCCATATATTTTTATTGTAAGGTGTCCATTTGCCAATCAACTTCTGTGAGCCTTTGATAATAACTTGGTCAGCTCCGGCACCTACGATACTGACATTATTCATTTTATCGGTAATGTGTAATGGCTTGCTCAGGTAGTAATCTCCAGCTAATAAATGGATTGTAATTGCCTGACCCGATTTGTGTCTCTTTGCTTCTACCATCTCCAATGCTTTTGCAATAGTTTGAATTGGCATTTCTTTAGAAGCAACATTGCTATTGTTTCCTGTTGGGGTCACGAAAATTTCAATGCTTTTTTTGTTGCAGCTGGTGAAAGTAAGAGCTATGAAAAGTAAATATAGAATTGCTGTTTTATTGGGCATTAGTATTAAGGTGAATTGAGAAATACAATTGATTTTTAATGAGTGGTTGGTCACTTTTAATCTAGACTGGTCTAAAACGTGATTGAAAGTTGACTTTTCAATCACTGGGTTAAAACCTTGAAAAGACTATAAGTTTTTGAAATGTAAATTAGCTATCTTTTTTTTAATCTGTCATTCAAACTGGATGGAATACATCAAATAATAAAAGGATTTTAAGCTAAAGGAGATTAAGGATTTCGGTTGGTGCGAGGATTTTGAATTCACAATGTAAATTTTGTTTAAATTTAAGTGGTACATTTTAGCAAAATGACTGTATTATGATAGGATACGCGAATGTGCGTACATCACAATTAGTAATTTTTGTAATATATATTGACCCTAAAATTGAACTTTGAAAACATGTTAAATTGCTGTAAAACATTACTTTATATACTTGTGTCAATCAGCCCAGTTTTTGCTCAAAATACGGAGCACGCACATGGAGAGGACAAGCACAGTCATACCTATGTTCACCTGGACTCTCTAAGAAATAGGTTTGCAGATTATAAAATACTTTTCCCGAGTGCTGTTCCAGATAGGATCATTTTGAACCTGACAGCAGATCCAACTACCTCTATCGCTGTGAACTGGAGAACGTCTATTTACGAAAAAGCTAATTTTATTGAATATGGCGTTGCTACGCATGGTCCAGAGTTCAGGGAGAATCCAACCAAAATGAAAGCAATAACGGAAAGCTTAACTGTTGCTCGCGATGGTGAGCCAGTTGTAAAAGCCAATTACCATTCCGCGACAATTAAGAATTTAACTCCTGGAGAGAAATACGTATACAGGGTAGGTGCAGGCGAAAATTGGAGTGAGTGGTTTCAGGTAAGTATGCCAGGTACCAAGTCGGCGATTTCATTTGTTTACTTTGGCGATGCCCAAAACGATGTGAAGTCCATGTGGTCTAGAATCATAAGAGAGGCTTATCATAATTTACCTCAAATGGACTTTCTTTTACATGCTGGTGACTTAATTAATAGACATGATAGAGATTTAGAATGGGGAGAATGGTTTCACGCAGGAGGTTTTATCCACTCTCAGGTACCAAGTATGATGACACCAGGGAATCATGAGTACAGCAAAGTGGTACTTTCACCGCAATGGCGACCACAATTTAACTTGCCGCTCAATGGTGTAAAGGGCCTTGAAGAAACTTGTTACGAGATTAATTACCCCAACCTAAAAGTTATTTCGCTCGATGCTGAGCAAATAGACGAATCGGAATTTTACAAAAAAGCACAAGCTGTATGGCTTGATTCAGTATTGACTTACAACCCTAGAAAGTGGACGGTAATCACATTCCATTATCCTATATACTCTACCAAGCCCAACCGTGACAACGTAAAGCTTAGAGATACATTTAAGCCAATATTTGACAAACATAGCGTTGATTTGGTTTTACAAGGTCATGACCATGCCTACGGAAGAGGAACATCGAGCAATGTAAGTACGGGAACTTCGGTAAGGGCAAAAGATTCAGGAACCATGTATGTGGTATCGGTCAGTGGACCCAAAATGTATGACGTGAGTACCGAAGATGATTGGATGGATCGTAGAGCAGCAAATACGCAGCTCTTTCAGACGATTACTGTAGCGGAAGACCTCGTACATTATAAGGCATTTACGGGTAGGGGAGACCTCTACGATTCCTTTATTGTAAAGAAGAATGGAAATAAACCAAACAGCATCATTAATCAAATTCCCGAAATGCCAGAAAGAAGGCTAATTAAGGATTAAAAATACTATTCAACCCTCGCAGTAGAACTGTTTTAACAAAAAAAAAGATTTAGGAAGCCTTCTCATTTTATAGTTGTATGAAATTTAATAATGTACTAAAGTCGACCTTGCTACTTCTCATGATAAGTCCTGTAGCTATATCGCAGGACTATCTACAGCAAGTTTTTTTTGCAAAAAACAGTTCCAAAGTTTTAGTGGCAGCTCATAGAGCTGCCCATAACTTTGCTCCCGAAAATTCGCTATTGGCAGTTAAAAATGCAATAAGAGAGGGTGTTGATATCATAGAGATGGATATTAAAACTTCGAAGGATGGAGTACCTATGATCATGCATGATGGTACCATTGACCGTACCACCAATGGAACAGGGAAACTTGAAAGCTTTACCTATGAAGAACTAAGAAAGCTGAGGTTGAAAAATGCAGATGGAACACTGAGTAATTATCAAATACCAACATTAGAAGAAGTATTTGATCTTGCCAAAGGGCAAATACTCATTGACTTAGATTTGAAATTAAAGAATATTAGACCAGTTATAGAAGTTGTTCAAAAAACTGAAATGCAGACGCAGGTTTTCTTTTTTGATAGTGATTATAGTGTTTTGAAGAAAATCAAGAGAATAGACCCAAGTCTATATTTGATGCCACGTACTTACTCAGCTAAACATGTGGCAAAGGCTGTACGTATTTTTAATCCAGTTATAATTCACATTGACCCTAGTTTTTACACCAAAACTTTGGTGGACGAATTGAAAGCAAAAAATGTTAGGGTTTGGATTAATGCATTTGGAGATATTGACAAATCCCTGAGCCAAGGTAATACAAGTCAATTAATGGAATTCCTAAATAATGGTGCCAATGTACTACAAACGGATCAGCCCGAAAAAATGCTCAAAGCATTAAAAGCGGAAGGTTTACATCAATAGGAAAGATAGATATTTCATATATTTAAGCAACCAAAATTTTATATGAAACGTAGATCATTTTTTAGTAAATCAACCACCGCTCTTCTGGGGCTGAGTGTTACATCTAGCACTTATGCGAAGTCCAACCAAGAAGAAGATAAGAAAGCTTTTAAGGTTTGTGCTACCATTGACCAAAACAAAGTTTACTTCTACTCTGAGGTAATTAACGAGTCGATAAAGGTCGTTCACATTGCCGATACGCATTTGTTTAGGGATGACGAAAGAGGAATTCCTTATCAAGAGTATAGCCAAAGAATGGCGAAAGCATACAATGAAACCTCACATTTTCAGACAAGAGAAAAGACCAATCCAGAAGAGTCTTTTGAGCGAGCATTGGCATTTGCAAAAGAGGTAAATGCAGACGTGATAACGCTTATCGGCGATATTTTCAGTTTCCCGTCAGAGGCTGCAATTGAGTGGGTACTGGCAAAATTGAAAGGAACAGGAATTCCGTATATCTATACAGCTGGTAATCATGATTGGCACTACGAAGGTATGGAAGGAGACTTGGAGAGCTTAAGAAGTACTTGGATACAAAAGCGATTACTTCCTTTATATCAAGGAGAAAATCCGCTCATGTCAGCATATGATATCAAGGGCGTTAGGTTTTTGGCTATTGACAATTCTACTTATCAAATTAATAAAGAGCAATTGGAGTTTCTTAAAGCTCAAGTTGCAACAGGAAAGCCTTTGGTGTTATTGGTTCATATTCCTATGTATGCTCCCGGAAAGAGTATCTCGTTTGGTTGTGGTAATCCAAGTTGGGGAGCGGCAAACGATCACATATACAAAATTGAAAGACGCCCTCAATGGCCTCAAAATGGACATACAGAGGTCACGCTTAATTTTCATCGCGAAGTTTTCGCAGCACCCAATCTATTAGGAATTTTTGCTGGACATATCCATCGAAATTCAATAGAAATGATCAAAGGAAAGCCTCAAATTGTAACAGATGATAATGCAAGTGGTGGATTCCTAGATATCGACTTTTTACCACTATCCGAAGTTGATAAAAAACTGATATAAAGTACATAGAATAGATACTAAGAATACAAAACGAAAAAGCGACTTGAGATTTCTCCCAAGTCGCTTTTACTTTATTCGTTGCTGCTTATTAAGCAATAACTGTTACTAGGTCTTCCTTGCTCTTTCTTACTTTTTTAAGATTCACAAGCCAATCTTTTTCTTCCTCTCGGTATCCGATTGGTAACATTACACAACTTCTTAGGCCTTTCTCTCTCAATCCTAATATTTCGTCTAATGCATCAGGATCAAATCCTTCAAGTGGAGTACTGTCTACTCCTTCAAATGCAGCAGCTGCAATTGCTTGTGAAAATGCAATGTAAGCTTGTTTTGCTGCATGGTTAAAGTTCACTTCGGCGTCTTTTTGTGGGTAGCTATTCAATAGCATTTGACGGTAGTTTTCCCATCCTTCGTTTTCGAATCCACGAACTGTATTTGTTAAATCAAACATCTTGTTGATTCGGTCTGCTGTGTATGTGTCCCAAGCTGCAAAAACGAACAAATGCGAACAATCGGTAATTACAGACTGATTCCAAGCGATAGGTCTGATCTTTTCTTTAACTTCTTGATTTTCAATGACAATAACTTCAAAAGGTTGTAAACCACTTGAGGTAGGAGCGAGAGAAATTGCTTCAATAATGTTGTCAATTTTCTCTTGAGGTACTTTTTTGCCATTCATTGCTTTGGCAGCATATCTCCAATTTAATTTATCTAATAATTCCATTTATTTGTGTTTTATATTTGTTGATTTATTTATTTTCTTCGTTGTCTGAAAGCAATTTCACCCATTCGTTTAGCATATCTTTTAGCTGCATCACTTCTTCTAGTTTGATGTTTTCAGTAATCAGTATTTTGGTAAGTTTATCCGGAATGGGAGCTGCTTGATTTCTTAAATTCAAACCCTTCTCGGTTAACCTTATAAGTACGATTCTTTCATCTTCACTTGAGCGATTGCGTTTTATAATTTCCATTTTCTCCATTCGCTTCAAAAGTGGAGAAAGTGTATTGGTGTTAAGGAGCAACTTTTCGGATATTTGGTTTACACATACATTGTCATTTTCCCATAGTACCATGAGTACCAAGTATTGAGGATATGTTATCCCCATCTCGTCTAAATATGGCTTGTAAGCCTTTGTCAATAGTCGAGAAACAGAATACAAAGGAAAACAGACCTGGTTCTTGAGATGTAACTGTGTATTATCCATTGGTTTTTACATTTAATTATGTTCCACCTTAATTATAGTTTTTAAAAGTTTTTCAGCCTAAATACTGTTTGGTTTAAATAACTGTATCGTGTAAGATTATATCGTGAACGATGTAAATGTAGTTAATTGTATTTCGATGCAAAAAGATATAGCAGGAAATGTTAATTTGAGTAGTATACTTCTGCTTGAGGTCTTATATTTTCGTAGCAGAGTACAATTTCTTATCTATATAACGTACCGAAGGGATTAGTTTTGGTACGCACCAGATGAATAGGTAAGCTCGTAGCTATGGGTGTAGATTTCGAATACAATTCCAAAAGGATCTTCCACATAACACATTTTGAATGGCTTATTTTCTGGATAGTACGCTCTAATCGGCATTCTTTGTTTCCCACCGTAAGACACTATTTTATCAATGAGTTCTTCAATGTTTGGGTCTTGAACACAAAAATGAAAAAGTCCTGTATTGAAAGGATTGAATTCTGGTGCTTCTTTTATCCCGTGTGGAAATGAGAATAATTCAATTCCGATTCCATCGGAGGTAGCTAAATGTGCAATTTCGAATTCTTTCCAGTCCTCTCCGAAAACGTCAATGCACATTTGTCCAATGGCGGTATCTTTTTCCTTTTTTACTTTGGATGGTTCCATAATTACATACCAGCCCATTACTTCTGAGTAGAATTTTACTGCCTCCTTTATACTGGGTACTGTGATTCCGATGTGTGAGAATGATTTTGGATAATTCTTATTATTTGTCATATGTTCTTTTTTGAATTTCAAAATTAGTCTATATTTAACCTTATGGCAATAACTTACTAATAAGTACTATAGTGGATAAAAAGAGTAAATTGCTCATTACTAAGTCTTAATGTGTGTAAATGAATAAAGATATTACTTGCCCTCTAAATTATACGATGAATTTAATTGGTACAAAATGGAAACCACTAGTACTATTTCACCTGTTAGATGGCGGCTTGCGTTCTGGAATTCTTCAAAAGAAAATCCCAGGAATTTCGAATAAAATGTTTACCCAAACGGTAAGAGAGCTAGAAAAAGATGGACTTGTTGCGAGAGAAGTTTTTCCTGTGGTTCCTCCAAAAGTGGAGTACCGTTTAAGTGAAAGAGGGCGTTCACTTGAACCAATTTTAAGAAGCCTAGATGAATGGGGTTCTAATGACAGTCAAAAGTGATTATTTTCGCTTCATCGCTAGATAGCTTTTACGTGTTTCCGGGAATAAAAAAGCATTGGAATTGCAACTAATAATACTCACCAATGATCGAAAAAGCTTTTATACAATGATTCCTAACCCGTTGTGATACGGATAGTTGTAAGCCTTTTTGCCAGTATCTTTAGCTAAATCAAATACGGCTCTTCTAACTTCAGGGAAACTTTCAGTATCGTGAAAAATACAGCATTTACTATGCTTTATGGCCCACAAACCACATTCGTAAGTTTCCTTATAACTATGTATTATGTCGACATGAGCAAAGTCGTATTGTTCATTATCTTCTTTTATGTAGTCTCTATAATCAGATTTTATGAGTTTGATATTTTTAAATTCTGAAACAGAATCTGATGTTTCTAAGTAATGGTCGACTTTTTCTCCTGAGTGTTTATCACCAATAAATATGTCAATACCTTTTACTTCCTTAAAATAGTTAGAAAAAACGACCGTAGAGTAACAGTATTCTGCACCAAATTCAATGCATTTATCTCTTTTTATATCGAAGCGTTGGAGAATATCCTCAATAATTAACTCCAAACCTTTCCAAGCAGATGTAACATCTAATGTGTTTTCAGGAACTGACTTTCTATTTGGTTTATAAACTTCTATTGGATAGTTGATTTTGGAAAGGCGTTTCCTTAGACTATTTCTTAAGTTCATTTTGTATGTTTAAGTAGCTCGGCTAATATGTGATTTTAAGGTCCTTAGCAAATTGATTTTCTTAATCAATGAACTCAAAAGGAAAGCAAATGTTTTTGGCTAGCGTATATTGATTTGAAGGGTGTTGATATAAAAAGCACTCCTAAGCAATGTAGTTTAGGAGTGCGTCAAAATCTTATTTATTCATCAACACCTGAGCTCTGTTGTAGGCTGAGATCAATGCATTCACACCTGATCTTCGGATACTTGTGTGTTCGCCGCAACCCCAAAATCTTATGGAAGGGTCAGCTTTCATGGAAAGTTGTAAATAGGAGACGGACACAGAAGCGGAGCTATGTCCAATAGAGTGAGAACGATATTGTTCTACATTAAAGTCTTTCCAGCCTTGCTGCTGCATGGCATAAACCACAGAGTTGATAGGGCCATTTCCTCTACCTTCTAGCACCATTTCCTTCCCATTGTATACGACTGTAACGGTAGACTCAACCTCTACTTCATTCAGTTCTTTGGCTTCATAGTTTTTGAGGTCAATGATATCAGTACGGTTCACAAACTCTTTTTGAAACTCAGTTTGAATTTCCTTAAATGTGAGCTCTCTACCGTATTGATCTGCCAAACCATTAATGTACAAGCCCACTTCTGGGTGCATTTTCTTGGGAAGGTCATAATCAAATTCTCTATTTAAAATATAGGCAACGCCACCTTTTCCACTTTGACTATTGATTCTAATAATGGCTTCATAGCTTCGTCCTATATCGTTAGGGTCAATAGTTAAATATGGGACTTCCCAGTTAATCTCATTTTCACCTCTCAAGTCCATGCCTTTTTTAATAGCATCTTGATGGCTACCACTAAAAGCGGTGAACACCAACTCTCCAGCATAAGGGTGGCGTTTATGAATGTCCATGCCAGTGTTTTTTTCGTATACTCTACGAACCGCGTCGATATCTGAGAAGTCAAGGCCAGTTTGAATACCATGGCTATTCATATTAAGAGCCAATGTGACTAAATCCAAGTTGCCAGTGCGTTCCCCGTTTCCAAACAGTGTGCCTTCCACGCGATCAGCTCCAGCTAATAAGCCTAATTCGGTAGCCGCAATTCCTGTACCTCGGTCATTATGTGTATGTAAGCTAACTATAACCGAATCTCTGTTTTTGATTTTACGACAAAACCATTCAATTTGATCTGCGTAAGTATTGGGCATATTCCATTCTACAGTAGATGGAAGGTTGAGTATAATTTTGTTTTCTGGTGTAGGTCCCCAACTATCTATTACTGCCTCACATACTTCTATGGCATAGTCTTCTTCGGTATCTGAAAAGCTTTCTGGTGAGTACTCTAATGTAATGTTTGTTCCAGGGACTTCACTTAAAAGTGATTTTATTAACAGAGTGCCATCTACAGCAATTGCTTTAATTGCATCTTTAGTAGCGTTGCCAAACGTAACCTTACGCTGTAGCCTTGAGGTAGAATTGTATAAATGTACAATTGCATTCTTTACCCCTTCCAGTGACTCAAATGTTCTACGAATAAGTGGTTCGCGAGCTTGAACAAGGACTTGAATTCTAACATCATCAGGAATGAGCTTTTCTTCAACTAAAGTTCTTAGAAATTTAAATTCTGTTTCGGAGGCTGAGGGAAAGCCAACTTCGATATCTTTAAAACCAATAGCTACTAATTGCTTAAATAAAGCAACTTTTTGGTTTATGTTCATCGGTACGGGAAGGGCCTGATTACCATCTCGTAGATCTACACTGCACCAAATTGGGGCTTTTGTTAGTGTTCGATCGGGCCATTCGCGGTCCTTTAAAGCAATAGGTTTAAAGGGTGTATACTTATTTATGTTAGATGATTTCATTCTTTTTCTTAAATCCTAAATTCCAGAAGCGAACAATTCCTCGAAAGGGAGGTGAGCTTTCTATGCCGTAAATATGCACTCATTTTTTGAAGGAATGAAACTTCAAAAACAGAACGTTGACAAGTAATTAAGATTTATTCAAAATAATTGATCAAAAATGGGCTTTGTCCAATTTCTTGATTTATCGGTATCTGAGTTTTAAATCAAAAGTTTAACGGAGTTCAATTATTGGTGGAAGATTCAATCAGTCTTTTTTAGCGTTAAGTTAAAAAGATGGGCTCAGGCTTTCTTGTATTTTGATAAGTACTTCAAGGTATTTTCCTAAGGTTTTCAACTGGATTGGAGGCCACAATTTGATTTTAATTAAACTTAGTTAGCTTCAAATTCAGAAAGGGCTTTCATGAATAATAAGTTGAAAGCTGTACCCGAAAAAGGGTTTTGACTGGTTACCAAGTTTCTGTCTTTTACAGCATAGTTTGCTTTGGGAAGCTTTTGCTTGTACTTTAATCCCATCTGTTTTAGCTGCTTTGCTATTTTTCTGTTTTTAGGTTTACCTTTCATAATAAACTTTTCAATGACAAATTCTTCCATAGGCGAAACCGAGTTCACTTTAAAACCAATGTAAGGATTCTCTTCTTTGGGAATAGTCAAAATGAGGCTAGGGGCGTGGCAAATAAGACCTGTAGGTTTACCTTCTTTTGCAAAATGCTTGAGTAAAACAGGGATGTTTTTGTCTTCTATAAGGTCTATCATTAAACCTTGCCCTCCTGGAATGACTAAGCCGATGTAATCATCACTTTTTCCAATTGCTTTTTCGAGAGAAATAGGAGTATTAAAAGATTGGTCTTCTTTTATAAAACTGATAGCTTCAGCCTTTAAGCTTGGTTGACTTTTCCAATAATCATCATTAAGACTTTCGTTGTCAATTGTAGAAACAATTCCATTTGGAGTTGCAATGTCTACAGCGTAACCAGCACCTTTAACGGCTTCATAGGCAAAATAGAACTCATTAAGGAAAACTCCAGTTTGTCTTTGTTTTACGCCTTTGTTTAGTTCTAAAGTGTTTGCAGCACTTAATACAAACAAGACTTTTTTGTCTTGTGCATGAAGTTCTAATTGGGTCAATGTCATCGCAGTGAGTAGTATTAATATGTTTTTCATTAAAAATTATTTTGCCGCGATGATTTCGATTTCAATAAGACAATTGGGTACAGTTGCCAATACCGGAAGCGGAATAACAGAGCTGGCTGGGAAGTTTTCGGCTTTCCATTCTTGAGCCGCTACCGCAATAAGAATTTGTTTTTTCTCAATAGTGAAATCAGCAATGTAAACAGCCTGCTTGACCACGTCGTTAATAGTTAGGCCAACTTCGCTTAGTGCAGCTTTTATATTTTGTACGGTTCTTCTTACTTGTTCTTCAAAGTCTAAAGAAACTAGTTTGCCGTTTCGATCAGATCCCCATTGTCCAGAGAAATAGTAAAGTTCTTTACCACTAGGGACTTTTGCAATGTGCGAAAATCCATTTTTCCTTGGGTCAAATAATTCGGTAGGGTTGATGAAAGCGTTTTTCTCTTGTGTCATATTTATGTTTTAAATAATGCACAAAGGTGTTGCTTGCTGTAGACATACGCATTTACATATGTAAAGAAATGCTATGCTTTACTATTTTGACTTCTAATTCTACTAAGTTGTGTAGGGGTTATACCGAGGTAAGACGCAATGTGGTATTGAGGAATACGTTGTTCCAATTGTGGATAATCGCTTTGAAATATTTCGTATCTCTTATTTGCTTCCAAGAGTACAATCTCGACTTCTCGTTTTTCTTTATCTACGAAATAGTATTCTGCAATTTTTCGAAGTAATCTTTCTAGGTCTTGATGTTCGTCCAATAAGTCGATTAGTTTTTTATAATCACCTACTAGTAATTTACAATCTGTCAAAGCTTGTTGGTTGATTAAATTTGGTTGCTGACTTATCAATGATGAAAAACCACCTACCAAACTATTTTCAATGAAAAAGTGCTTATTGTACTCTTGCCCAGAACTATTTCGATAAAATGCTCTTATAATACCCTCTTGCAAGAAACCGAATTTTTTGGCAAGTGCTCCTTCGCTTATAAAATACTCCCCTTTGTTGAGTGTTTGTTCCGTAAATAGTACTTCCAATTTAGCCCATGTGTGAGCTTGAATTGGTGAGATATTGTTAAAAAAGGTATATAAATCGTTCATTGAAAACTCTTTCTGATTTGGAATATGTAACACTTTATTCCATTGCCATTTCAATCCTTTCTTTAAAACGAGTAGGCTCATCTACATATAAACCAATGATTCTAAACTTCTTTTTCATTCCGTACAAACCGACTAATTCATTCTCGTTCTTTAAATGAATTATCGTGTTATGACTTTCGAGTTCTCCTAGTGGTGAAAGTGTTTTAGTTAGTGGATCTTTTTCCAATGTTCTACTTGAAAATTCGATTTGATTTATATCCGAAAATGCTATTTTTACTTCATTCATGATGCCATATTTTAGAATCAAACTACTTGGGTTGATACTTATAGGACGCTGAGAAAGGGATTTTGCAAAACCGAAAACTTGAATTGCAGTATATGCACTCAATCCAGTGAGAATCCAAGCAACGATAATATTCCAATGGCCTAGTAAGAAGTGTAAACCAACTGTTTCGATACCAATAATCAATATAAAGGCATAAAATAAGGCAGGTGATCCACTGTTTTTGTGATACGAAAATTCATTACTCGCCAATGGACGTGTTCTCCAATTTATAAAACCATAATAGAAGACAGCAACTTCCGTGGCAAATGGTAGTATTAGCTTTTTGGGTAGAATCTCAGCACAAGTGTTTTTCAATGCATTGAAAAAGTCGGGTGTTTCATCTTTGATACTTTTATAAGCTTTTAGTGCTTTTCGAACTTTAATAATTACAAAAGTGAACACAGAAACCTCAATGATGGGTAAAGCCCAAGTTTTAAATAAAGTTAAATAGGTTTGGCTTTCTTTTGGCAAAAAGTAAGTACCAACTACGAGGCCCAAAATCATAACTGGCACAACTGTAGTTTTGGGAATATCAGTTTTTCGAATGAGTAAAAAATATACAAGAGGAACAGTTAAGACAAGATCAGCGGTAATTCCAAAGGTAAAGAGGCTACTTTCTGTAATTAAGGGTGATTTCATTATAAAAATGAGGATACTTATTAGTACTACAGGAATTCCGAAAGAGAGTAGGTTTCTATTTATGACCATTTTCTGTAAACGTAACATTTGGTTTAGAACAGCAAACTGAGCCATGGCTTGCTGTATTTTTTTACAAGTTCATAATAGTTTCGGATAAAGTCAATGTTTTAGTGTTATCGGGTAATTCCTCTTTGTGAGTAGCAATTTTGAGTTCGAATTTAACTTACTTTTCGCAAACCCATATGCTTCTAGTGAACTTCGATTTTCCTCTTTTCTCGACCCTGCAAAAGTCAGTAACCTTAAGTCCACATTTTTGGATAATAGGTTCAATGTCCGTTATAGAAACAATCACAATCCTATTTGTCAGCTTTGCTACAGATTCTATGATGTTTGTAGTTATGGTATCATCGGAATAAGTAGTTAAGTTGTACGGAAGGTCGATGATGGAGGCGTCGTACTTTTTGTCAATGTCTTTGATATCTGAGCGATATACATTGGCTTCATATTCATAGAAAGCTAAGTTCTCTCTCGTATTTTTGCATGCCTTCCAATTCAAATCGCAACCTTCTATCTTGAATCCAGAAATACACGCTTCCAACATTATGGTTCCCACGCCACAACAAGCGTCCAATAACTGAGTGCTTTTATCACCTTTTGCAGCAATGCTAACTAGCGTTTTGGCAATATTCATGCTAATAGAATTGCTGAAAGAACAGGGCTTTTGTTTATGTTTTTGCCAGTCGGAATTGTGTTTCACCAATACTCCGAAATACCATAAACCCTGGTAAGTACAAATTGCATAAGTTATGGTGGGGTTCTCGTAATTGGGTTCACCTTCTATACAATGCCCAATGTCATTTAGCTTTTTACGTCTTTCGTCATAAGCTGTTTCATCACCATTCAATATCAAATATTCGGCTTTAAAACCTTCGATTTCAATTCTTTGAGACTTTACACTTTCTATCAATTCTGAATAATCATTGGAAGTAGATATTATCTCAAAACGGGTTTTAATAAAGGGGCTAATTGAAGGTTCAACTTCGATATTGGAAAAAAGCAATTTATCGTTCTCTTCTTTCTCAAAAACTTGTCGTGATTCTAGCTTGCATAAGTCGCTATGGTGAAAGTCGTACTTATAAGAATATATATAGCTAGTTGTGGCTGTTTGTGGTGTCAAGTCGCAAATTTCATCAATTTGATTAACAAAATCATCCTAAAGTTGGGCATATGCCAAATAGGATGAAAACAAAATGAATGTCTAGGTGCCAATGTTTAAAACCAGGCTTTAGTTTGATTGAATTTCCAAGATGGTTCCGGCAATGTGGCGAGTACTATTTTCTTTGTTAAAATAGTAGACTACCAATACGTGATTTTCATTTAATAACACTGGCCAAGTATATCCAATGTCGGTGCTTCCACCATCATCTCTCAAAATAATTTCTGGAGCTGTGGCGAAATTGGTGCATTCGGCGTTTAAGATTCGAGCTCGAATTCCGTAGGGTTTGTGACGGTAACCGTATGTTAGCAATACTCGGCCATCGGGAAGTTCTAAAACATTGAGCGGATGTCCTTGAAAGCCCATACTTTCCCACTTGAATGTATCGCCGCCATCTTTAGACCTAGCGATACAAGCTTGGCCATCCATACCTGCAGTTCTTAAAAAGCCTACTAAATCTCCTGCTGGCGTTTCGTAAATGGAAGATTCATTGAATGAAATTTTCTCATCTGTAGCGACTACACTTTTGTATTCCCAAGAAAGGCCTTTGTCTTTTGAAACTAACAAATAATTGGAGGTTTTCTTATTTTTATCGTTTGCTGCTACTATCCAGTATACTTTTCCATCTTTACCTTCATACATTGCTCCTCTGTTGTAGGCAGGAACAGGAACGCCGTAGGCATTGAAATTCTCCTCCTGTACTATATTTGGAGGGTAAATAGGTGATGACCAAGTTTTACCCGCGTCCGTAGATCTTAAAATATATCCACCTAAGAAAATGGCTCCATCACCTGCATTTAAATAAGGCTTTTTGATATTCTTTAGGCCATCTGGATTCACAAAGGCCCAACCATAACTTGAGCATAAAATGGTTTTGTCCTTCAGTTGTATGAGACAAGGGTCTTGAGATCCTCCATAGGGATGTGCATAAATGAGCTCAGGTACTTTTGTCCAAGATTCACCATCAGTTGACCGAAGTTTGACCAAATAGCTATTAGGGTCAGTGTGGTCGGTTCCTTTTTCTCCAAATATTTTTCGATCAGGAGCTCGTCTGAAAGCCAAAAGAAATTCGTTTTCTGAATTCTTAATAATGGACGGAAAAGAGGAATGAAAAGAAGAGTCTTGATAGATGATAATGTCCTTTACTTTTTTTAAACCCTGAGCATTACCACTTAAAATAATGGAAAAGAAAAATAGGGCAGCAGATAGGAAAATATATTTCTTCATTCTTTATTGGTTAATCACCTTGCTAAAGATAGTAACTATAAAGGAATTCTTTTAACAAGCCCAATGCTCAATTAAGACAAGGCTACTCAGTTTTAATGAGCGGATAGAAGTGAACGTTGCTTTTCGAACCTTTTACGATTTCCAAACTTCGATAAATTTCGTCGGGCTTTAATTTAAACTCTCAGCAATAAGCTCCAAAAGGAAGGTTTCACGCTCGATAGACATGCCCTTTTTCTCGCTCGTCGCCATGGTTTTTATGTTATGAGCTATGGCTTCATGAATATTAATCCAAATAGCTTTCATGCCATTTTTGGTTTCGTAAGATTCCAATTTTGAGAGTCCAAGCTCTTTATTAACCTCACATGTATAGCAATAGGAAATTATGTGCTGAACGTCGAAATCTGGCTTATGCCAAGGTCTGAATTCTTCGTAAACACCAAAAGGCTTTATGTTTTTGATATCTATGGCTCCGGTTTCTTCATTAAGCTCACGCATCATTCCCTCAATTTTATCTTCTCCCACATCTAAGCCTCCACCAGGAAGGCTATAGTCCTCATATCTTTCGGTGTAAAGCAGTAAAATAGTACTTCCTTGGATGGCTATACTTCTTGTTGCTAGTCTTTTGAAAATGGTTTTATTTTCTAAAGTTTTTATTTCAGGATGGTAATGCGTTTTTAAAACTTGCATTTAAGGCAGCTCATTTTTTTGCAAAAGTAGGCTATAAAGTGAGAAGATAAATTAAAAGTTTATGAGCTTTAATAATTACAATTCATGCGGAATGGGTTTTACTGCTTAGATTTGCTCCGTGATTGTAGTTTGATTTCCAATCCTTTTTAACTGACTTTTTGGTAATATTTTTTTCGTAACCAAAATGAAACTCTCACTAATAAAATTAAAGCTGGTACTTCTACCAATGGCCCTATTACTCCCGTAAATGCCTGCCCTGAGTTTAGTCCAAAAACAGCAATTGCAACTGCGATGGCTAGTTCAAAGTTATTGCCAGCCGCTGTAAATGCTACTGCTGCAGTTTTATCATATGTTGCTCCTGTCGCTTTTGTAACGAAAAAGCCGATGATAAACATTAACGTAAAATAAATTAATAAAGGAACGGCAATGATTAAAACGTCCATCGGGATTTCTACGATCAATTCCCCCTTGAGCGAAAACATTACAACAATTGTAAATAACAATGCAATTAGCGTAATAGGCGAAATAGTTGGAATGAACTTCTTAGAGTACCATTCTTCTCCTTTCAGTTTTACTAAAATCAGTCTGCTCAATATTCCTAGTAGAAATGGTATACCCAAATAAATAGCCACACTTTCTGCAATTGTACCAATTGAAATGTCAATTATTGCTCCTTCAAATCCGAAATAGGGGGGGAGGATTGTAATGAAAATCCATGCATAAAAGCTGTAAGCAAATACCTGAAAAATACTATTTAGGGCAACTAAGCCTGCACCGTATTCGCTACTTCCTTCCGCAAGGTCGTTCCATACCAAAACCATGGCGATACAACGAGCCAAACCAATTAGAATGAGACCAACCATATATTCTGGATAATCTCTCAAAAATGTTATGGCCAAAATGAACATAAGAACTGGTCCAATAATCCAATTCAAAATGAGTGAAATCGAAAGAATTTTGGTGTTTTTGAAAACCTTTGGAAGTAATACATAATTGACTTTAGCCAATGGCGGATACATCATCAAAATCAATCCAATTGCAATAGGAATATTTGTAGTTCCAACACTGAAAGAGTTTATAATATCAGGAAACGTTGGTACGAAAAAGCCAAGACCAACACCAATAGCCATAGCTATAAATATCCATAAAGTGAGGTTTCGGTCAAGAAAGCTTAGTTTGTTTTTGGCCATTTAATAATTCAGTTTTAAAGGAAGTTTAGAATATTTTGAAGCAACTCTTCAATTAATATTTCAATGCTCAAATTTACAAATATTGTTCTCTACCTAATTGAAAATTTCACAAACTATATTCATATAAAGTAGATTGTAGGTGGACCAAATTTCATTTGCCCGGTTCTTAGAAAGAATATCGACTACGGCTGATAGTATTTTTGAATAGTGGTTTCCCACTTTGCTTCTAACTCATTTTCGGTAAGCATTGTAATGGAACATGCCGCTTCTAAAATTTCCTGATATCCTGAAGTATCTGCATGTAACAATTGACTTAAACCATTATCTCCACGTAGTTCATGTACTAATTCACAAATGCCAGCACCAGTGGGATAGGCGGTTTGGTAACCATTATACGTAACAGCTTGTGACAACACGGATTTAAAATTAACCTTGTCAGATTTCTTATTAAGGTCAAAAGCCAGCTTGCTCATTAGCTTTTCATATTCCTGTTGATTTTGTTTGGTACCTAAATATACGGCAAGGCCTTCTTCTATCACTTGACCTCTTTGGGAGTTGATAGGGAGCAATTTATGAACAAACTCATGTGGGTAGTTTTCATTTCCATTGGCGGTCAATATCATGCCTTCTCTAGCTTTTCCAGAAGTAATCCCCACGAAATAGTAATCGAAGTTTTCCAATAAGCCCATGTCGTCTTTGCTACTGGTGACATAATAGTTAAAACTACCATTATAGTTAGGATTAAACCTTCTAATAATTTCATCACAATAGCTTTTTCCAAGTTGTGCTTCTACTTCATTAAACTCATGGTTTGGGGGAAAGATGTAATTGAAATAATCTAATTTTTTAGCATTCCATTTACTAGTTATATCAACAATCAAGTTTTCTAATACCCACCTTTGATTTTCTTTAATGGCATTTAGTTTTTGGATACACCAAACCTTTGAACCCGCATATTTAGGGTCAGTTGTAGCCGATGAAAACAGTACTCTTATTTGATATTTTTCCCCGATTGGCTCTACGGACATTACAAAAGGTGAGAAGTATTTGAATAATAAATTAGCATTCATACCACCCTGAAATATGCTTACTCTAGAGAAATCAAAATCCTCGTAAAGCTCTTTTTCTTTTTTGTTCCAAAAAGGATTGTCGTAAATGGAATCGGGTTTAGATGCGTAGTAACTCTCATAGAGATTTATAATAGACCTAACATCACTTGATGTAGTGTCAACTCGTGAGCTAACCAGTAAACTTAACTTATTCGAATCGTCCTGTGCCGATACTGAGTTTAACCCAGCCAGAAAAAAAAGTAAAAATAAAAGCTTTCTCATAAGTAGAGACAAATGTGTTTATGCGTGCGACCTGTGTCTATTTATTTAGGACTTTTGTCGCTTTAATATTTTAACGATTCGGTTTATAAATATTTGCGATAAATTCCAGTTGTAACCATTGAAATCAGTGGTATTCATAAACTGAACCACAACTGTATCAATGTCTTTGTGGTATTCTGCAAGGCATTGATAACCAGGGATTAGCCCGCCATGTTCATACTCGTAGATGGAGGAGTATATTTCCTGTTCACCTTCTTTAAAAACAGAACCGTCGTTTAAGGCACGTAAGAATATGCCAACATCTTCGGCTGAGGCAATCATGGAACCGTAATCGTTCGCCTTAATATCCTCTTCGTAACCCACGTAATAGCCGCTCATGAGGTCATCAATATTCACCTCACTCAAGGAGCCATAAGTGTTCTTAAGTCCAAGAGGATTTAAGATTTCTTCCTTAATAAATTGGAAATGACTATAACCCACTACCTTGTCAATTAGCCTGGCAAGCAAAAGATAACCCGTATTACAATATTCATAGTCTTCTCCCGGTTTAAAGTTGGCTGGCAAGTCAAGTGCATATTCTAGCACATCTATACTGTCACCTTGCGGTTTATCCCAAAATCCGGGGTGATTGGTGAAAATTGGCAATCCGCTCCTGTGTTGCACCATTAATCTTAACGTAATTTCATCGGAATACTCTATTCGGTCTGCAAGTTCTGGAAAGTAATCGGCGAGGGTTTTATCCAAAGAAAGCCGATTACTATTGACCAACTTTGTGATGGCAACTGCAACATAAAGCTTGTTGATACTTCCAATTTTGAATAATGATTTTGGATCTGCTGGTGTTTTCTCTGCTCTGTTTTTATAACCAGCCGCATAAAACTCAGGAGGTTTACCTGCCTGATCCACATATACGATCATACCATCAAAGCCAAAGGTAATAGAATCATCCAACTGCTCCTGAACGGTTTCTGGAAGGGGAGTAATCCATGCTTTTACAATAACCCAAGGCACAAAATATAAAGAACCAATACTGACAAGAATAAATGCAATGCGTAGGATAGATTTTATTTTAGAATTCATGAGCTGGAGACTGTTTCTTGATACTTCAATTATAAAACTACAGCAAACTAGCTTCTTTTAGGTCAAAAGGCAAGCACGAGAGTTTTACCTTTTTAAAATTTAACTTAGTTTATAACTTGTTTATTAAGTTTTTGGAAGCTTTCCTAATTTGTTATTAGCTCCTAACTATATACTAATTTTATTAAAACCCATTATAAGAAACTATCTGCATAATTACATTTCGCAAAATAAGTACCGTATAAGCCTATATGTTCCAGCTGAGCTAATTACTGTTTTAAACTTAGCGGGCTTTTAAAAGTGTAATGGACCTCACTTTCTATTTTTTATGATTGAAAGCGACAACTTCAATTGAATGATTTTCTAAATTCTAGGGGAGACATTTCAGTTTTGTTTTTGAAAAGTTTAGTAAATGAGGCAGGACGCTCGAATCCTAAACCATAGGCTATTTCGCTTATAGAAAGAGGAGTGCCAGAGAGTTGTTCCTTTGCTTTCTCAATCAACTTATTATGAATGTGTTGTTGTGTGTTTTGGCCACTTAAAGATTTCAGGACACTACTCAAGTAATTGGAAGAAAGGTTTAAGGAATCAGCGACCCATACAACCGAGGGTAAGCCTTTTTCTAGCATAGTTTCATCGTTGAAGTAGTCAGTTAAAACTGTTTCTAACTTCGTTAATATTTGATGGTTAGAGATCTTTCGTGTAATGAATTGCCTCTCGTAAAAACGGTCGGCATAATTCAGTAATAACTCCAGCTGTGAGATTACTATTTTCTGACTGAATTTATCAATATTGGATTGATACTCTTGCTGTATGTTGTTAAGCAGGTTCACCATCATTAATTCTTCTTTTTCAGAAAGAAAAAGAGCTTCGTTGATAGCATAGCCAAAAAAGTCATAATCCATGATTTGATTCGCTAATGGAGAATTCCATAGAAAATCGGGATGAATCAACAACAGTGAACCAGAAGGTTTTTTATTCTTAATATTTGGATTGTCTCCTAAGCTCATCACTTGGTTGGGTGCAATAAATGTCATTAAACCTTGGTCAAAATCGTATTCTTGCTGACCATAAAAGAATTTATGCTGCACATTGCGTTTAAGACCAATGGTATAATAGTCTTGCCTCCATTTAAGACTATTAATCTCCTTTGGATAGTTCACTTTGCTATAATCCACTAGACTAATTAAGGGGTGTTCGGGGGCATTGAGTTGAGCAAGTTTATGGTAATCACTTATTTTCTTAAAATGCCTTATGTGTTTCATCGCCATGAATTTATAAAAAAGGTTTTAAACTAACATTCCGCCTGATACTTCAATTCGTTGTCCATTGATCCAGCCTGCTTTGTCGGAGCATAAAAATGCAACCACACCTCCAACATCTTCGGCTTCACCTACACGTCCCAAGGCGGTAATATTGGCAATTAGGCTTCTTTTCTCTTCATTGTCTCTATTATTTCCACCAGCAAAATCGGTTGCTATTGCCCCTGGAGCAATCACATTCGCTGTAATTTGTCGTTGCCCTAGTTCTTTGGCTAAATATCGAGTAAAGACTTCTATGCCCCCTTTCATCATTGCATAAACTGACATGCCAGGCATACTAAAACGAGCTAAGCCGCTAGAGATATTAATGATTCGTCCACCTTCATTCAGGTAAGGCAATGCTTTTTGAGTTAAAAAGTATACACTTTTCAAATGTACATTCATCATTTCTTCAAATTGCTCTTCTGTAGTATCGGTTACTAAATTGAAAGCTCCGGTACCAGCATTATTGATTAAGAAATCAAAATTGGGGTTTCCATTTTCTTGCTTTAAATAGTCAGTGGCATTGTCAATAAACTCCTGTCCACTTTTGAAGTTATTTGCATCGAAACGAATTGCCGTAGCTTTTTGCCCAAGAGATTCTATTTCTGCTATTACTTCTAGTGCTTTTTCTTTACTCGAGTTAAAAGAAAAAATAATATTCACACCATTTTTTGCGAGATTGATGGCCATATCTCTTCCCAATCCTCGACTTGCTCCTGTTAAAATTGCTGTTTTTTGTGTCATTTTGTTTCTGTTTGAATTAGACTACAAAGTTGAGTAAAGATAGAGTCTCATGTTTTTCCATATCCAAGTTCTACTTGTCCAAATCTACTATTTATAGATAATGAACTTCCATTAGTGGGCATTGAGTTAAATATGCTTTTAACAAGCAATCCCTTAACGGAATTTTGAAAGATTTTTTGTTCTCAACATTGAACAAGCTGCTTGAAAAGCAGCTCCGTTAACTTGAAATAAGCGAATACTACCCGATTTTATAAATGGGTATTTCTACTGAGATAGGAACAAGTTTAACTTTTGACCTTTGTAAGGCAACCAAGAAACATATTTGATTAAGTAGCTGCTATCACTTTTTGGTTGTGTAAAAGTTCTATTCTTTAAATGATTAAACAATAACACCATGAAAAATTCAAGTGAAAAAAATGACAATGTAAAACCATCTTATCTGGTAACTAAAGTGGAAGGCGGTAAATGGCTTCATGCTCCAGGTTCCGATTTTCTATTTGCGTTTCTGAAAGAAACTTGGGATCCTGCACTTATCACTAAAGTTACGACGGCATTTGAGGATGCATTGGATGTATCAAACAAAATTAAAGCCGCAGTAAAAGCTACAAGTGGAGAAACAGTAGTTGATGGATTGTATCTTTTGGATCAACCCGCAATGACAAAAGCCATGAATACAATTGATGGTATGGGAATGACGAGAGCCACAATGGGAAATCAGAATGGAAATGGAGTTGCAGTAGATATCAACGCAAAGTTTTTTGCTTCGGTACTAGGAGCATTGGGTGGCGATGTCACTCCCATTTTAAAATACCTAACGAGCCAAATGGGAGATATGCAAGCTCAAACAAGGAAGAGCAATGTAACTGTTGATTTCGGAACGGTAATAGGTCTTGTATCTGTAATGCCAATTTTGGATGTGGTGGTTACGAGTTTCCAATATGCATATTCATCTAAGCAGACTAGTGAGGAGTTTGTAAAGTGGATTTGTGGAAGTGCAACTAAGTACTCGTACAATTACGATTTCGTTACCGTGAATTACAACTATAGAGTGCCAGCAGAAATTCAAGCACTGCATGCTCTTATTGCTCAATAGGATACGCCTGTGATTATCTAATAGCTGTCTTTTTCTTGATTCTCGGGAGATTGACAGCTGTTAGGTTTTAAACTTTAATCATTTATATATTTTGATGGAAATAAGCTTTTTTTAGATAAAACACATACTGGGTTGACCTCTAGCTATTTTATGGGCGTCATTTTCCGAATTAAGTTACTTCTTGACTGAAACTGATTTTCCAGTTTATGCCAAACTTATCCAAGCAGATTCCATAGTATGAACCCCAAAACTGATCTGAAATTGGAAGTTTTACTTCACCCTCTTTTGTAAATAAATTGAATATCCGATCTGCTTCTTCTTTGCTATCTGTACTCACAAAAACTGAGAAGTATTTTGCTGCATTATGTTCTTTTGAATTGGGATCTATAATATCAGCTCCCAAGAGAATTGTTTCTTGACTAATAGGTAAGCCGACATGCATGATATGTTCGTCCTGGCAATGAAGGAAGTTCTGTCGGGCAACTTCTGGAATATCCTTGTAACGCCCTATGAACTTATACTCTTTCTTAAAAACAGATTTATAAAAGTCAAATGCTTGTTCGCAGTTTCCATTGAAGTATAAATAGATATTAACTGTCGCCATTTTTAGTAATAAATTTATCTATGTTTTGACTCGTTTTTATTGTCTAAAGATAGTAATTGCACCCATTTGTTGCCATGAAAAACTATAAATGTGAGTCTTATAGCAATTCAAATTAAAGATTACGAACTGAACTGAAATTCTTCCTTATCTCAATTGGCAAGTCGAATCTAACTAAAAACAATAGCAAAAATTTAGAGTTGCTGTAGACATTCTAATTATACATTTATACCTATTGATTTCAAATTGTATTTGTCAAAAAGCTCCTCTGTAAGCTCGTTGCGGTCTGCCCCAATGGTAGAGATTCCAACAACATTACCGCCAAGTTCTTCAATCATATTTATGGCTGCTTTTACTTGAGAGCCTGTTTCAATCCAATCATCGATTATCAAATAGTTCTCACCCTTCTGAATCATTTCGATTGCTAATTCAAGTGATTTAAGGTTACCAGTATAATCCGTGAACTCCGTCGTTAACTTCCTTTTGTAATCCAATGGGATTTTACCACCTTTTCGTACAAGAATGAGTCCCTTTTTTAAGTGTTGGGAAATAGCAGTTCCAAGAATAAAACCCGAAGCATCAATGGCGACAATCTTATCTACAGCTATGTTTTTAAAAGGTGAAATGATATCAACTACCATTGTTTTAAATAAAGCAGAGTCAGCATAGATAGGAGCAATGTCATATCTCCCGATATTCCCATTTGAGAAGTACTTTTTATAGTAGCTAAAATCCATTTTTCAGGAGACTTTTAATTTAGAGTTTTTTCGAAACGGCCAATATTCATTTGAAGGTAGTGAGATTTTAGATCGTATCTAAATGCATAGTTTACTTCGATAGGGTAAGAGTTAATATTTTTTTGTTAAAAGAATCGTGTATGCAATAGTTGTGAAAGCGTAAATTTCTGCAAAATCAAATCGGACAGAAAGTGACAATAAGAGATTGTAGAATAAAAAGAATGACAAAAGGCAAAAGTAGATAACCCATGACATCTCTTGCTTGTATTTTGATTCCAGCTCCCATAATTGGTAACACTAATAACAAGTAAAACGGTTGTAACATATTACTTAAGCTTTCTCCATAGGCGACTGATAATGATGCTCTTGCGATCATCGCATTAACTTCTTCAGTGGGTAGTCCACTACCAAGTTCTCTCACTGCATTAATTATACTCGGACCTACTACTGCAAATTCACCACCGGCAGATGGAATAGCAAAATTGACAATCGCTCCCGTGAAATACGCGAAAAATGGATATGAATTTATATCAGCTTGTGATGCTAGTACTTGTCCAAGTCTTTCGCCTAATCCAGTATATAACATGATACCCATGATACCTGCATAAAAAGGATATTGAAATACTATTCCAGAAATATTGCTACTCGCTTTTTTCATGGAAATGGCATATCGGATGGGCGTACGGTGTAGTAATAAACCAATAAATATAAATGTGAAAATCATGATGTTGAAATTCAGGTCAAAGCCTTTTGTCATGAAGTGATAAACAATGTATACAAAACCCATAGCAACTATGAATAGCTGAAGGATGACACTGTTATTCATTTTATCGGAATACGATTTAAATGGCAATTTTAGGCTTTCGGCTTCTTCTTTGATAGTTTGTTTTTTCCAACTCTCTTTCTCAATCAACAAATCCGATATTTCCTTATTACTCGAGTTCCGTGGTCTTAAAACAAGAAAAATTAAAGGAGTAGCTATAAGAATGGCAATAATCATAACAATATTGAGGGTAGAACCCAAGGTATAGGAAGTTGGAATTACGTCGGTTAAAATGCCTGAGCTAATCAAAAAGTTATTTTCAGTATTCAACAGTAAAGGGATTGAACTGGAAAAGCCTGCAACCCAACATCCACTCGAAACATAAACGCACGCAATCAAAAATGGATAGTTTATACCTTTCACCCTTAATGCAAGTTCTCTTGCTAAAACACAGGTTATAACTACCCATCCAAAACTAACTAAGGTCAATAATGAACCTATCAAAATAACTAGAACATACACGCTATTTGGTGAGGTAATATGTCTTGCAAAAGAATCTATTCCTCTTTTTATTACTGGAGACAAAGCGATGCTGAAACCTGTGGTGATTATTAAAACGATTTGCATCGCAAATGCCAATAGATCAAAAAAACCATCGTACCATGAGCTTATTATTTTCAATGGCGTGACATCCATCCATAAAAAGGCTCCAATTGCAGTTACAAATGTCAAAATGATTGCAAAAACAAAAGCATTAGGCATGTATTTTAAAAATAAATGCGTGAGTTTTTCTCCTAGTTTTTCGATCATAATTTTGGATTAACAAATGATTAATATACTAGTGAATTTTAGTTTTCTGTGGTCTCTGAACTATTTACAATAACAGAATTTGTGAGTTAATTCTTTGACTGTAAATTGTAATAATGAGGTTCCTTGTCTATTCTAATTCAAAACTGGTTTTGCTTTCGATAACTTCTCCACTTATTTGATATCAGAAAGTTTTCTTGAGTACTTCCTTCCATTTAAGAATTTGCCTATAAATGTGCTTCTGACGAATAAATGGTAAGTTCCAAAACAGATAATTCCAGTACTGACTACCACAAAAACAAACTTCATAAATGCTGGAATAGGCCAATCAACAATTAAACTTGGAATCAAGACGACAATGGGATAATGTACTAAATAAACCCAATAAGAAGCATCAGAAATATATCGTATTCTGAGTGAATGATTGCTTCCGTAGCGAATAAATAAGCCTGTAATTCCGAAAATAAGTAACCAAATCATAAGGGAATTAATGAGTACAAGCCCTTCAAAACTGAAGGAAGAAGAATTCATAAATCGAATGGTACAGAGAACCAATCCTAAAATTGTACAAAGCCAATCTCCTTGCATGAATGTATTTAAAAGGTGTTTTGACTTAAATAAAACCCAGCCCACCAAATAGAAAAAAGTATAAAAAATATAAGTATTAAACTCAGGAATGAGGGAACCTGAGGTGGCCACTTCATCTATACCTAATGTGAAAAATAGGAGGACGTTTATTCCTGCAAAAAATAGAACACGGACAATTGTTTTTTCAATAATCCAATTAAATATTAGCGAGATTCGATGAGTTAGTTTTGGCAGTTTTTTTAACAAAAAACCTAAGCCAACTGAAGTAAACGTGATGATGATTAAATAGTATAAGAACCACAAGTGTAATGTAGCCTTTGGTATGAAAACAAATGGATCGGAAAAAACGGCTAAAGTGGATTGTAATATACTTTCACTTCTACTAAAAGTAAGACTAGTATGAGTATATGCAAACCCAACCAGAGGCCAAAGTATAACTAGAAATACGATAAAAGGCAATAAGATTCTTGACACTCTATTTTTTAACATTGCAATGGGCTTCCTCTCATAAAAGAGCATAGAACCAAAAAAGCCAGCTATTACAAAGAAAACCGGCATTCGGAATACATGGATAAAGACGACTATAAATTCATTGAGTATAGTTTTGCTCACTGGGTCTATAAGAGACCAAACTGTAGCATCATCATAAGTACTATAGATTATAGAAGCATGCAGCACTATTCCTAAGAGCATCATTATTGCTCTTAGTGAATCTAATGAATGAATACGTTCTGTTTTTTGAGGGTTTGATTTCATGTTAATTCTAGTTTTTTACTGATTCTAAATTATCCACAAACCGAACAATCTCGGTATTAATAGTGTCATTATAAGCTCTAAAGAATACATAGTGGTCTTTTCCTGCCATTTCCCAAAGTGTGGCATTTGGTATTCTTTTGGAGGCGTTCTGTGAGTGAGAAAAAGGCACATTGTCATCTTTATCGCCATGAAAAAGGATGGTTGGCGTTGTTAGTTTTTCCAATTCCAAGTCCTTTAAATTTTGAAACACATTGTTGTCGTTTTCCAGACCCTTCTCTGTAGACGCTAATGGAAATAAACCTCTTTCTACAAACCAATCCATCAGTTCACTGTCTTCTTCATTCAATTGTGTTTTGGCAATTTGAATACCTACCCAAGTGCCAAATTCTGTCTGGAAAAATGAGTTTATTAGGCTCTTTTCTACCTCTGGTTCTATAATTTTATCTGAAATGGCAGCTCTAAGTATCAATCCTGCACATCTCTCAGGATAGTCAAGAGCAAACTGGATGCTTACAGGTCCACCGCCAGATAATCCGTTTACATAGATAGAATCAATTTTTAGCTCATTTAATAAGCTTTTATATAGTGCGGCTTCTTCTTTGGGCGTTCCGCCAGAAGATAAGGGGGTTTTATAATAGCCTGGCCTGGAAACTGCCAAAACAGAAAATCCCTTATCAATAAATGATTCGCCTCCCGCTACATGGACACTGCTTGGTGAGCCAGCAATCATAAGCATGTATCTTTTGGAATTACCCCTTAAAGTGTATTCTACAGGCCCTTCAGCTGTAGTAATAACTTTCGAATCTTGAGGTAAATTTTTAACGACACTTTTTTTCCAAAAGAAGAATGTGACGTAAAGACCAACAATTAAAACTAAAATTAAACCAATGATTGAGATGAAAATTCGCTTAAGCCACTTTAGAGATGTTTTCATTTTTGCTTAGATAGAATTACTTAAAAGTGCCCTCAATAATGTGAGCGGTTGTGTGTAGTACATTCGCTAGTTTCGTGAAAATGCTTTTAATCATTATCCATTAAAGCTAAAGCCATTATCTTCTATTTTCAAAAAATTTTAGCGAGTGGTAATCGAGTGATTCTAAAGGTGTTGTACTTTAGTTGGGAGTTGTTCAATCTGACACAAGTCGAGTTAGCTGTAAAATTTATCAAACTTGATTATCGATTCTTAACTAATTACTAGATGTATTTTCTAAGCAATTGAGCTTAGATAGGCTTGTTGCCAAGTAAGAATCAAAGTGCTATAAATGCATCCATGAAATCTAGGAGACTTCGCAGCGTTTTTTGTTTCAAAACTCGAATACTTACTTTGCTTTACACCGTTCCAGCGAATGAAAAAGTAAAGCTGAAATAAACAGGAACACAATCTAATTTTTCAAAGTCAAAGAGTTTTTTAACCCCGAATTTGCCTTAATTTAAGTCTTAGGTCAGCTAGTCTTTTTGAGCAAATCCCCATTCAATGCCTCTTTCTTTTGCAAAACTTTGAATTTTTTCATGGCCAATTTCGTAACTAATTTGTATCTATTTCCTGACGAAAGTATATATTAGAAATCAATGATGTTTTACTGCCATTTCTCCTCTTAATGTGAAACTGCTTTTAAGCCAATAATGGAGCCAACTAATGTAGTGATAAAAAGTAATCGCAAAAATGTTGCTGGTTCTTTAAACACAATGATTCCAACTAAAACAGTTCCTACTGCTCCAATACCCGTCCATACTGCGTATGCCGTTCCAATAGGCAATGATTGAGTTGCTTTGATCAAAAGCCCCATACTAATGCCGCAGGTGATGATAAATCCCAAATACCACAAATACATCTCGTTTCCCGTTGCTTCCTTAGCTTTCCCAAGGCATGCCGCAAAGGCAACTTCAAAAAGGCCTGCAATTATTAATAGTATCCAATTCATAGGTCTTTACCTTCATTTGAGCGTTTGAGAAATTTTTAATTTCGGTTGGGTTATCACCTTTTGAGATAGTTTTCTTCTAAAACGATTATTGTAGAAGTGAATTCTTTATTTCGAAAATTCATTTAAAACATCCATTGCCTTTTTAGTGTCTTTAATGTCAACAAAAATATGGTCATGATAATAGGCTGCAACTACATTACAACTAATTCCATTGTCGGATAAGGCATTTGAAAATGCAGCTGTAAGACCTACTGCTTCTAACGAAGAATGTACCGTAAGTGTAATCCAAGACGCAACAAATGAGTATTCTAAATTGAGTTTGTTTGCAACATCCCTTTCCATGATAATGGTAATGCTTTCCTCTTCTTTAAAAGTCATTATGACTTGGCTCAAATTTATTTGGTCCAAATTCTCTGTTTTACAAAATACAAATTCTCCTAAATTGTGTTTCGGTTTCATTGACTTCAAAAGCACTTTTAACTCTTTTTCTCCTTTCATTTATTGGGCAGTTTTACTTAGTCTTTGTAACTCATTTAAGGTCGCCTTTCCAACACTAGTAGCAGATTGTGGATTTTGACCGGTAATCGTCCATAACGTTTTTAACAATACTTTAATTTCAAAATACACACTTGGAGAAAGACATTGTAAGCATCAGTTCTTTCCTAATTTGTCCAAGGTTCTTTGTCTTTGGCATTATTAAACGATTGTCCGTCATAAATACTTATTCCTTGCCAAGTACCAAACCACAGTTGACCTTTGGCATCCTCAAATATACTTTGAACTCCATTTGTAGTTAATCCATTTTCAGTTGTGAATTGTGTGAAATTTGCTCCATCGTAACGGTACACGCCTTTACCTTCTACAGTAAACCATACATTTCCTTGATTGTCTTCACAGAAATTAAAAGCCTCTTCTCCATTAATGGTTTCATCTTTAGTGAAGTTGGTGAAAGTTTTACCGTCGTATTTACTCACACCGCCATAAAAGGTCCCAATCCAAACATTTCCTTGCTGGTCTTCCATTATATCCCAGGCATTATTTGTGGTCAGACCATTTTTAGTTGTTAAATGATCGAATTCACCATTTTTGTATTTAAAAATGCCATTTCCATCGGTAACAAGCCACATTGACCCATTTTTATCCTCCAAGAATTTTCTAACCAATTTATCGGATAGCATGTGTTTTGGGTTCTCAACCATGGTATCTGGCAACAGAAAAGGACGAAACTTTTCTCCATCAAAATGGCTAACACCTCCTAAAGTACCAACCCAAATAAGTCCGTTTTTATCAATAGACAAACCCCAAATTTCTTCGTCTTGCAAACCAACTTCTGTGGAGAATATGGTAAAGTGTTCTCCATCGTATTTGACAAGACCCGAAGAAGTCCCAAACCATATATTGCCAACTTTATCTTCAACAATTTCTCTTACAGCAACATAATTCTGATTTTGTTTAATCTTGATTTTTTCGAGCTTTTGACCATCGTAACGTATAATGCCATCACCATTTGTTCCAAACCAATAGTTCCCATTTTTGTCTTGATACATTGCCCTTACAAAATCTCGAACCATTCCATTTAAACTGCTGTGAATTTGTGGAAATGTCGTGCTAGAAGCAAGGGTTGATTGTTGGGTATTTTCTACTTTATCACTAAGCGATTTTTCTTTCACTTGTCGGGTACAAGACAAGATTAGAAACGTTAACATCAAACTACCTACAATTGAAATTTTCATACGCTTAATGCTTGTCATTTAGTTGGTTTGCTAATTTCCAATTTTGGTTTGTTTTAACTTCGGTTTTAGCTACAGTTTTCAATCTAAATGTAGGTTTATTTCAAAGCACTACGAAGCACCTTGTAAAACTTTGCAACTTGGGTATTATGAGTCTTAAATTCGAAAAGGAAACTGAAGTCTTCATAAAGCCTAGTATCAATCTGAAGATTGACAAACATTCCTACGATTCAAAAAGACTTTGCAGATCGAAGTTTATCTGGCTCTTTCGGAGACCTTAGTCCTCCATTCGGCGGGAAAATTGGCAGACTCCTAAATGGAAGAAACTACTGACTTCCATGACTTAACCGTAAAATAAAACTTTCTTTACACGGGTCTGTTTTTATATTAATTTGCAAAAAAAGCACATGATGAAAACAATACTTACTTCTTTATTTCTATTCGTTATATTAAGTTCAATAGCCCAAAATGTGACGATTACCCCTAGTGGAATTACACCTGCCTCTGGTGGAATTCAAAAAATGACTTATGAGCAAATATTAGCCATTTCAGATCCTGAAATTGGTGATATAGTGATTGATATTAGTAATAAAACACTAAGGATGTGGAATGGGACAGAATGGTCTTATTTTCTATCGGCATTAAGTCAGAATAATGTGATATTAACAGGCTCTAGTGTTGCGGGTGACAGCCTTGAATATATTACAGCTATAGATTTCGATTCTAACAATAATAGATATATCACAGGAGTTTATAATGGCTCCGTAATTTTTGGAACAGATACGATTTATCACTCTGGAGGACCGTACACTACTTATCTGGTTAAGCAAGACTCCCAGGGTGTAATACAATGGGTTAAAACCTCTACAGGTACTGGAAGCTTAATTCCTTGGAAAATGAGGATAGACTCTAATGACAATATATTTATTGCCGGTGATTTGAAGGGCGAAATAAATTTATGGGATGCGGGTGGTACGCTCAAAAGTGACGGAGCCAATGAAGATATAGCGGTTATTAAATTAAACAATAACGGTATTCCGCTCTGGAATAAAGTTTTTGGCGGTGGTGATGACGACAATGCAATAGCCATAGATTTAGATGGCGTTGAGGATCTGGTAATAACAGGAAAGTTTAAAGATAAGGCAGACTTCGATGGTAATAGTTTAACCAGCTTGGGAAATACGGATACGTTTATTGCCAAACTTAGTAGTAGTACAGGTAGTGTTTCCTTCTTAAAACAGCTAGGAAATGCGTATAATGTAGATGTTTATGATTTAAAAGTAAACTCAGCAGGACATTATATAATAGCTGGAGAATATGGGGACGTTTTGAATGCTGGCGGTATTACCCTACCAGCTCCAAGCTTAAATAATAGCAACTTTTTTTTACTAAAGTTAAACCCAATAGTTAATACCTACCTTGAAGGTGAAGGCTTTGGAAACAGTGATGGCACTTTCGGTTCATTAGTTATTGACGATGAAGATAATATTTATTTTAGCGGAGTTACAGAAGATTCTTTAAAAACAGGAAGTTTTCAAACTAATATTCCAACAAGTTCAAAGACCAAGACTGAGCCTGAAATAGCTTTTATTCTGAAACTTGCAAGTGATTTTGAACATCAAGACATATTTTACTATGAAGGTTCTTTACTTTCATCCATTCGTATGACAATGAATAATGAAGGAAATATCATGACGGGATTTCTGACTAGTTCTTTTATAAGGCTGGGTAACAGTTCCTATTTTTCAAATAAATCGGCTAAATCTATACTAGGAGAAATAGATCCAAATCAAGGCATATTACTTTGGTCAGATGAAATAATTGGCCAGTCAAACACGCTCGATCTAAAAATAGATACCGATGGGAATGCATGGGCAGTGGGAATAAATGGTGGAGACCTGAGGTTTGGGAATACTCATTTAATTGCACCACAAAACTATTTTGAAGACACTAATCAGATTGATGGTTTTATGATTAAGGTAGTGAAATAAATGGCAATTTTGGTATACGTCTAAGCTATACCACAGTGCTGGTGTTGGCTACATTTTTATACGATTTTATTCTCTCTTATAGTTTTTTTCAAGAGTTGGTAGGCTATTTCAGAGTGCCTGAGAGCTGTATATATGCCATTCGGTAGATAAAAATCAGGAAATGGAGTTTCCATTCCCCAAAAAAGCTAAAAATCACCCTACCTATGCTGGTCTATCAAAATATTGTTTCCGTCTGGGTCTGTTAAAGTGATATGAGCTGGACCTGTGGTATTTTCATCAGCTTCACCAGTAAGTGCTATACCATGTTCTTTGAGTTGTTTTTGTATAAGTCTTACATCGTCAAACTCCTCTAAATGCTGTGCATCGCTATCCCAGCCAGGATTAAAGGTGATAATATTACCTTCAAACATCCCTTGAAAAAGACCTATGACCGTATTCTCATTTCTGAGAACAATCCAATTTTGGTCTATGTTTCCGCCTTTATAGGTAAACCCTAGTTTCTCGTAGAACTCCTTAGATTTATGAATGTCTTTTACGGCAAGACTTATTGAAAATGCTCCTAATTTCATGGTGTATTAATTTATGATGGTAAACCTATTATGGCTCAGGAAGCCCTGAGCCTTTAGCCTTACAAATTCACCACTTTATTTGAGTTTTGCAAGTTGGGTATTGCGTGTTACCCTCGGAGTCCCTAACGGAGACTCCGAAAGAGGGAAAATTAGTCATAGAATAATAAAATTAATGTCGAACCAATATAGATAACAAATAATATGAAGTCTATAAATGTAATTTGTCTATCATCAAATAAGTCTGTCCTGCTTTTTGAAGGACAAACCAATTCCTGTCCTTGTGTCCTTGCACTAATAAAACGTAATACTTGGAAAAGTAGCAACAAAACAAGTGTGTTTCTAAGACCAGTTGCAGAATGTCCTCGAACATTTAATAATGCTTGATTGTCCTTCAGTTGAAAGTAGAGGTATAAGTGGATAAATCCTATAGCAACCCAAAAAGTATATACTGACAGATTACGTAAGGATTCATAGTTGAAAAAATAAAAGAAAATTTGTGTGCTAAAAGCATAACCAAAAAGTATATCTCGTTGTGTCTTGGTATTTGTGGTATTGTCAAAATAATAATAAAGTCCTGCTGACAAAAGCACGTATAAAGCAATGGTCACTTTGTCCCAAGTCTTTAATTTGTCAAAGTAGAATATTGGTTGTGCCATTATTGTCTTTTACTATTTCATCTAACGTTTTGCAGCTACCCGAAGGTGGCGATTTCGAAGCACTAGACTGTCAACCAAGCACAAACTTTGATAGATGCACAAAGCTTGATTTAACCACTGAACCGCCACTTTTGGGTAGGTGCTGGTAGGCACAATATTTTTATTTTTCATCTTTCATGTTATTGATTAACATAAAGCTCATTTGTTCTGGGGTAAAATTGTCAAATAGTGCGTTATAAGTCTTTTGTCCTGATTTCTTTATTTTGTCCATTACGATAGGAAGTAAGAACTCTACTAATTCCGAAATTTCACTTCTTTTTTCGCTGTTTAAGTTCATTCGTTTCTTTTGAGCATATCTTACTTGTGGTTCACCGTCTTCCTTTGGTATTAAAAGATAAGCTGCTTCAACTTCGTTTTCAGTGTCCCCACGGTGAGCTATAAAATTGTGGCGTAAATCCATTAAATAATCGTGTGTTATTAAAAAATTTGAGCCTTCCTCGAAAATTTGTTTGGGTTCGAGTTTTGGTGATTTTGACTTTGTGGCATCTGTAAAACACTTACCATAAATGGAAATAAGTGAATAGGTTAATGCAGAAGAAATAATTAAGTCTATTTCAATTTCTAATTTCTCCAAATATTTTTTTAATAAAAGCAAGTCCTCCCTAATAGAACAAAACGATGTGAAAGATTTTGACATAAATTTCGGAATAGCCAAAACTAAATTTTCCTCAGAATATTTACTCTTGGCATCCCGTATTATATCTATTAATCTTTCAGTTTTCTTGTCCATACTTTTATCTTTTATCAAAAATCAAGTTTGAGCTGGTCGTTTTTAAGGTCTTTGTCACGTTTGTATTTTTTTCCTTGCTCAGTAGCTACATAATTGTCTCCTGTAATAATTTCAAATACTGTCATCACTTTATTCTGAACCACTTTTACCAAACCTGTTTCGTCAATTTTTCTGTTTTGGTGAAGAACGCATTTAATTGCAGTGCCATTTATAAATTCTATTTCCTTATTGAGAACTGAGTACTTAAATGTTTGGTCGTTCATTTCAAAGTTTATTATGTCGCCTTTGTAAAACCCTTTCCAATTAAAATTTCCTTTTTTTAATACAGGCGAAATAATGTCAATTACCGCTTCTTCGTCTATGTTCGGTGGAAATGTGTCAGAACGTAAAATAAAATTTCCAAATTGATTTCTTTCAACTGTTCTTTCATTCTCAATTGGTTCATTTCTTTCATTTAGTCTTTGAGTCGTCAGTTTAGTAACTTTTGGATAGAAGTTTAATTTTTTATAAAAATTTGATTTGTGCCATACAATTTTATAGTCTTTATCCAGGATTTCAAGAACTCGCTCTATAACTTTTTCAGTTAGTTCTTCTTCGGTTTTAACTTCATTTTTTATCTTTTTAAGCTCTTGTCTTTTTATCTCGTTGTCAAGTTCCAAATTTTCTATTTGAAGCTTTACAAGTTCTTTATTCTCGACTGGAATTCTAGATAAAATTAGACCGAATACTGTTAAGACTAATGTAATTTGAACACCGTTTTTCCCTAAAAACTTCCAAATCTCTTTAAGTCCGCCTTCTTTGAAAGCCTCACTTTCAATGTCAATTTCAATGTCAAGCGAAAGAATTACTTCTTTGAAAATAGTCAATAATTCTTTCTCGCATTCATTCCTAATAAATGCATTCATCGTGTGTGTTTCGTCACGAAAAAAGTAATGAAGTTCTATCTTTTTTGCCTTTCTAATCACTAGTCGTTGTTTGTCGTCATAATATTGTGCCTTACATAAGTATATATCTACCTTTTACCTAAAAAGTACGTCCATTTCTTTTATCTCAGTAACCACTACCCGTTTGTAAGCGTTTGTAAATGGTTATTCATTTGCTTTGCAGCCACAAATTCAAAACTTAATCCCAGTAAAACAACAACCATTTATTTTACGGTCATTATGGTCGTGGATATAATCGTAACAGTTTATTCCAGACTTTTTACTACCTCTCTTTTTTGCTGATTTTTGCCTCCCTCAAACTAATTAAATCACCACCACATTCTTTCTGGCAACCAGCTATAGCCTTTTTCTTTTTTATTGATATAACCTAGCCCCGGCCAAGGAATATGAAAGCCAAAACAACGCATCTTTTTTTCTGCTGCCATAGAAAATATTCTTTCTCTGGACGCAATAGCCACCGCTGGGGAGTGGTCCAACTTAATGGACCAAGCAGGGTTTTCGAACATTAAAACAGGATTATGAGATAAATCCACTATATGAAATAAAGAATCTTCTCCGGAGGTTATTTTATATACAGCATGGCCAGGCGTATGCCCAAAACCATTCTCTACGGTTACCAAATTGTCAAATAATACACTTCCTGTTTTTACTGTTTGTATTTGGGGAGAGAGTATTTCAAATTGCTTTTTAGCATGCTTAACCATGCCAGGAATCCAAGATGGGTTTCTGTTTGACTTAGAAAAATCTGGATTTTTTTGTCGCCAAAAGTTAAATTCTTCTTGTGTGGTAAAAATAGCGGCATTAGGAAACATAGGTTTACCATCTGGTCCCACAAAACCATCAATATGATCTCCATGAGCATGACTTAAAAAACCTGCTGTTACATCATTTTTATCAATACCAATAGCACTTAATCCTTCCTGAAACCAGCCTCTTTCAGAGTTGTTTACTATACCATATCCGGCATCAAAGATGATGACCTCTTTTCCCTTTCTAATGACCAAAATATTAATGTACATGGGCAAAAAGCTAGGGTCTTCATGATTTGAGAGCATGGCTTCCCTCATTTGGGCATGAGAGTTAGTTGGTTCCATAAGGTCTAAACCCGCATCAAAAAGCATAAAACCATCACTGATAGACCATGCTTCTAATTCACCAATCCGAAATGAATAAATGTACGGATTACGCTTAATCTCTAAACCGTTACTAGCCATTACAGGAGCCGTTCCCATGGCCATTCCTCCGGCGGTAAGTCCCATTTTCTTTAATAGATTCCTTCTTGAGATATCCTTATTCATAGTGTATAATTCTTAATTGCCTGCTTAAGCTTTCTCTAAAGTAATTGATAAAAGTGAGAGCGTAATTTTTGAATTAGAAAAATATGGTAATGGTCGAGTGTCACACGAAACAAGAGGAAGGTAAAGTACATAAAGGCTTAGAAACTTTATACCTCGAATGTTCACAACAAATTAATGTTATCATTTTATGTGGATTTAGTATCCTCATTTGATGCCCATGCCCCCATTAACTATAAATCTTTTAGTAATTTGGCGGAAATTATTTCAGATTCTTCTGAAGAACTTTAACTAAACTAAAATGAGTACAGAAAAAAAAGTATGGTTTATCACTGGTGTATCATCGGGATTAGGTAAACAGTTGGCTAATGAGGTATTATCACAAGGACAAATTGTGGTAGGGACTTTTAGAAAACAAGCCCAAGTAGAGGAGTTTAACAACCAAAACCCAGGGAATTCTTTTGGTGTACTTATAGATGTGGCTTCTACTCAGATGATCATTGATGGTGTTAAAACCGTATTTGATAAGTTCGGAAAGTTCGATGTTGTCGTTAATAATGCTGGTTATGGTGTTATGGGTAGTATCGAAGAAATTTCGGATGAAGAAGTAAGAAGACAATTTGAAGTAAATGTATTTGGTGTTTTGACTACACTAAGAGCGGTATTACCGGCCATGCGTAAGCAGCGATCTGGTCATATTATTAATATTACTTCTATCGCAGGGCGTATTGGTTCTCAAGGTCTAGGAATTTACAATGGGTCTAAATTTGCCTTGGAGGGCATAGGGGAGGCTTTAGCAGCAGAATTAAAGCCGCTTAACATCAAAGTAACTAATGTAGAACCTGGGCCATTTAGAACAGAATGGGCAGGAAGTTCTGCAGCTTATGATAATACCAAAATTGACGATTACGAAAGCACCGTAGGCGAGCGTATAAGAGGTTTACAGGGTTTGAATGGAAACCAACCGGGCGATCCTGCTAAAGCGGCAGCTGCTATTTATAAACTAGCTCAGCTAGAAGAAGCACCTGTACATTTACCATTGGGTAAGATTGCTTATGACGTTTTCGGAAATGTAAATAACGGATTAATTGCAGAGTTGGCCAAGTTTGAAGACTTAGGCAAGCCATGTGATTTCGAATAGATTTTAACAAGCTAATTTCAGATAAAAAAACCGCCCTAGAGGCGGTTTTTTTATGCTAGCGAGCATTCGTCCACTACAATAATTCTCTTTTCTCCACTTGGGTAAAAAACTCACGAATAGCGTGTTTTGTACCTAAAAAGAGCACCAAGTATTTTTTTTCGTAAAACTATTCTTATGCCATTGTCTATAAAGATATGATGATGTAAGTGAGTACATCAATTTGTGAAGATCAAAATTAAACCACAGCATTACACTCTTGAAAAAGAGTGTCGGTTTAAGTTTTTGAGCTTATTTTTAATCCCTTTAATATTAGTAATATCGCTAAAACAATTTCTTGTAAAACAAGTGGAGCTGCCAGTAGGCCATATGCTTTTGAAACCACCTGAATTTCTTGAAACATTATTAAAAAACCAGCTACGATCAGTATAATATTGCCAACGACACCCCAAATAGAGAGCCATTGTGGAATTAACTTTTCACGGAATAAAATCGTATAAAAAAGCAAGTTCCCTAGTCCTGTGGACACGATCACGCCTAAATGGTTGGTGAGATCTCGAAATACTCTTAATACTTCTCCTAGAGATTTATAAAAGCCCAATTCTGTGGAAGGGGCAGTAGCATACATTTGGCTTAATACAACAAAAATAGGAAGTAATAATATTCCTATTAATTGAAAAACTCCTGCCATAAAACGAAAACCTACAAAGCCAATAGAAAGACTCTCGTTAAACTGTTTTAGTATTGGATAGAGTAAAAGTGAAAAGCCAATATAAATTGGGATTAGAAAGAACTGAAATATAGCCCCAGTAAATACTTGGCTTTGGTTAAGGTAAACTTCTTCTAGGTATTTTTCGCTTTCAACGGAGGGAACTATACTTAAAACACCCGTAATTATGCCTAGAATAATTAATGCCCCAGCCACCCTTGAAAATTGCAAATAGTTATTTATCATGGGGCCAAAAGTAAATAGCTATAATTACAGTTTCATTGACTTTAGTTAAGAAGTCATTTTTTGGTCATTATTCTCTTTCTAATTCGGCTTAAAGACTCGGGTTTTATACCCAAGTAACTCGCTATTTGGTAATTAGGTATTCTTTGGATTAAATCAGGTCTGGTCTTTAACAAATTCAAATACCTTTCTTCGGGATTAGATGTTTTAAAAGCAGTAAATGATTCTTGATTTTTAGCAATGATCACCTCAGCTATTTTTCTAGAAAGAGACTCCAAAGAGGGATACCTCTTAAATGTTTCTTTTTCTAATTCTGGATTACCCACACTCGCAATAACATCCTCTACACATTCTAGGTAATAAGTAGATGGTGTTGGTTTTCCATAATTTGTTGGTGTTACGGCATGTTCTTCTGTATAAAACTCGATAGTTTTTTCTTCTCCGTCTTTCAAAAAATAACTTCTAATACATCCTTTTAAAACGAAATAACACTCAGTAGAAAAAGCACCTTCTTTAAGCAGAATAGTCCCTTTTTTAAAGGTTTTGATATATGTACTTTCCGAAATTACGCTCTCTAGCTCTTCCGTAATTTCGGTATACTTTGATAGATATGTTAATATTTCGTTCCTCACAATTTACTTTTGGTTTTACTTGTCTTCGCCATAGCACGAAGTATTACCAGCCTTTGATGAGCTTTTTTATGAAATACTAAAATATAGAAAATCCACTAGATACTGTGATTCCCAAAAAGGCGAGTAACTGCAATTGGAAGGTCTTAATCGTTTGAAAGTATTTTTTTACAAATTGGGTTTAATCCAAATTACCCACAAAATGTCTCGAAGAAGGAATGGTGGGGTAGAGCTTAGATTCAAGAGAGGACCAGAAATGTAACCAGTACTTATCAATTCCATAAGGTCATTGGTATCATTCCAAACTTAGCCAATAAATCTTTAGTCTCTAAACAGTGTTCCCTTCAATATCTATGGGTTTCTAGCCGAAGTATTTTTAAAATAGAGGATAGTTTTAAGAGCGTATAATTGTTGTGCTTATTCCAATATTAATTTGGGGAGTTTAAACCAAGTCTATTTCCTTCTGAGTCGATAAATAAGGCAAAATACCCAATTTCATCTGCATGTGGAGTTTTGGGTGTAATGATTTTTCCTCCGTTTTCCTCAACCTTATCAAGAATGGTTTGAAGGTTATCTCCTCCATTTAGATATATCGTAACCCCTTCAGCAGAAGGTTTGTAGCCTTCGCTTTTCAATATAACTCCCGTTACCATTTGGTTTTCGTACGGAAATATTCCCATTTCCATGCCTGGCATCTCCATTTTTTCAATGTCAATGTCTAGAATGGCTTGATAAAAATTTACTGCTCGAGAAATATCCATTGCAGGAATTTCAAAAATTGAGATATGACTTTTCATTTCTGTTGTTATTTGATTTTTACTAGTTTCAGTTTTAGAGTTGTTACAAGCCGTAATACTTATTGAAAGCATAATGGATACGTATAAAAAGGTCTTTTTCATATTGTTTATTTTGATTTGACAATACAAATTTAGACCACTCAGTTATGTTGAAATTGTAAAAATGCGACAAGCCGCTTACTGGTAGAAAAGAGAAGAAAGTGCCATGTTTTCATTGCCTAAAAACACTTTAGGGTTTATTCCTGTAAATTCTTTAAAGTCTTTTGTAAAATGGGCTTGGTCGTAATATTCACTTTCGTAAGCAATGTTGGTTAAGTTCTCAGTCTTATTATTCAGTATCAGTTTCAAAGCCGTTTGAAGTCTGATTACCTTTCCTAATTGTTTAGGGCTTACTCCAATTTGTTTGATAAACTTCCTTTCGAGCTGCCTTCTTTTCGACAAGTCTGATTGAAGAATTGAGGTTATTGATGCAGTTCCATTGGTTGACAATAGGGCATCAATGGTTTGCCTTACAATGTTGTCGATAGTTGTTTTATCGTTCAATTTGGCTAGAAGGAATTCCTCAATGATCTCTATTCGCCGAATACTGTTATTCGCTTGAACGATTTTTTGTGTTAACTCTTCTGCTTTTTCTTCACCAAACAACATTCCAATTGGTGTTTCCTTATTTGCCAAGTTTTGAATAGGTGTTGTCACAAAGTTTGCAAATCCGTATGGGTAAAAGCGGACAGCAAATGTATTTACGTAGCCTGTTGGCTCAATGTAAAATGGATCAATCGTCTGACCAATTACCATTGCACGAGGTTGAAGTATAAATTCCTCGTCAGTTACATATCGCTTTATGTCATCACCAAGTATAAAAGCCATTTCTATACAACCATCAGGGATGATACGCTGTTTTTGAACATCAGGTGCGGCAGGAACTTCCAAAGTCCAATAGCAGCTGATAAGTGATTCCAAATGAGAATGTGGCTGAAACGTATGATAGTCCATTTATTGCTCGGTTTTATTTTCTGATCAAATAAATCACAATTAATAAATATAAGCAAGCTAATAAATCTATTGGAGAACAATTAAGTACGGTACTGAAGAGCCTATCTGCTAATATTTAAGCTTAAATTCAGCTGTATGCCTTGTATGAGTAAAAGGAGAATTTAACCAGATTGATTATTGAGCTTTAGCGGGTACTTTCTATAATAGAATTGCAGTCATGGAATTTGATCCATTAGCTTTTTTACTTGAAGGTCACCAAAGCCATAAATCCCTGCTCTTTTACTGAATTCCTGAAACACAATTCCAAACTCACGAGTGTTTAACTCATTCATAATTGCCATTAGTGTTTCAGTTGGTTTATCACCATCTGATATACGATCAATATGTGCCATGACAGCAGGTTCAATAAATGGATAGGAGTTTTTTAGGAGCTTTGCTGTTTTGACCATTTGCTCATTATCACCATTTTGATACGTCTCCCACAGAGAAGCAAGAAGTTTGAAATCGCTTAATTCTTGCTTGTTTTCAAAAACAGCTATTAACTCCGAATTGCTCAATACTCCAAAACTATATGGACTATTGGAGCCGGGTCTAACAAGGTAAACGGAGTTTTTCTTTCCAGCTTTTGTAAGGAGATTAATTACAAACCATAGATTTACCTGGCAAAACAAATCGTCTTCAAACCAGAGGTTAATTTCGGCACCTTCTTGGATATTTTGCATTTTCTCAAACTCAGGAACAGTTTTCTCAAAATAGGCAGCGTCACCGTAGGTTTTGTCAATGTATTTGGCTCGTGTTTGGAAAAAACTCAGAAGATCCTTTCCTTCAATATCACCATCTACCAAGCACTCTCTAGCTACAATGATTTCACCAGAGATAGTTTTGGGAAATTGCTCTTTCAGTGCATCTCCATTTAGAATGTGGTATTGTTTTTTCATGCAAGGATTCTTTTACTCGTTTTGTAATCCTATTTTTTCGAATGGAATAGGTTGAAACTTTATTTTACGCAATTCTTCCTCTATACTTTTTAAGGAGTATGCATTGTCTTCCAGTTTTGAGGTTAAAGTTAGTGCCAGGTTATTATTCATTACAACCGCCTCAGGCATTCTCAATGTAGTTTTAGCACAATTGATGAATAGGTTTTGGCTCACCGTATTTTTATTGAGATTCTCAGTTATTTCTATAAGTTCAGGGTAGCGAGAGACATACAAAAAGCTATGCTGATCAAAGAATTCCATGGATTTCTTGGTATAATTTGCCCAATGACTTTTTGACCATGGAGTAAATGAAATACCACCGCTATTTTGATAAAATAGATTGTTCCAAATCAGGTTTTTGTTTCCGCCATGGATTTGAATTGCTCCAAATGCACCACCTGCACAGTTTTTAAAGATATTGGAATATACCAGGCAACCAGCTATGGCATCATCAAACCTGATACCGGCTCTGCCTGCGTGCGTATCTATCTTGCCTTGGTTTTTGGGGCCTATGTCATAAATGTAATTGCATCGAAACACATTGCCTCTGTAAGTAGGATCGCCCCACATATCTATGGCACCTTGATCGTCAGACTCAGTTACCACATGAGATATGTCATTGTATTCAACGATATGGTCGTTTCCATTTATTCGCATGGCACTACTGGGAATATCATGAAATTTGGAATGCTTAATAGTTGTGCCCACACCATCAACCCATATGCCTGGGGTGTAGGTATGATCAATTCTCGACAAATCGTGTATGTGACAATTATCTATTACGTAGTCTGACCTTTCTAGCGTTTCTCTATTGCCTCCTTTGGCGACAATTCCACCTCTACCCATGTTGTATATACGACACGAGGAAATTGTATTTTTGTGACCATTCAGCATCATTATGCCCTCGCCAGCAAAACCGTTAATGTCGCAGTCGATAATATTTATATGCTGACTATCCTTAATCAAAAGGCCATTTTCTGCTCCCATTTGAAATTGAATACCTCTAATGCTGATCCACGCTGCATCGTTGATTTGTAACAGCGGAGTTTCACAAATTGAAAGTTCGAGCGAGGAGTTTTGAGTATCTTCGGGAGGGTAGAAGTAGATTTTTTTCTTTTGGTAATCGTAGGCCCATTCTCCAGGTAAGTCTATTTCACTGATGACATTGTAGGCTGCAAAAGGTTTGTTCTCCGAAAACAGATAGTGATTATATGGAGGAGTGAGCCAAATGGTATGCTGGTCTGCATCTATCTCTGAAACTTGTTCATAGGCATCTGCCCATAGATATTTCCAATAGCCGTGTAGTAAAATATTGGGCTCTATTTTCCAGCTAGAGATATGTTCGTCCTCATATACAATCCCTGTTTTGATAACCTTACTTGATGAATCCGAAACAGCATGTGTAAAATTAGAATAGCCGTCATTTGGCCATCTAGAAAGCGGCATGGGTTTTCCATTTAAATAAAGTTCTCTAAAAGAGTAAGGGGCTGGGGCACTACTACCGCTAAAGCCCCTTAATCTGATCTTGTCAAAGATTGATAGCGAAGTTTTGGTCAAATCTATCTCAACGATTTTGCTTGCTATTTCAGGTGATTTACGGTACAAATCATGATTTTTGGAAAGCTTACCGAAGCCTTTAATAGGAATAGCTCCTGAGATAATCACTTTCTCACCCTGCTTGCTTTGGTAAATTATAGGCGAATGCTCAGTTCCAGAGTTAGCAGCATTCAAAATAATTCCTTCACTTAGTCTATATGTTCCTTCATGAAATATAACGCGGATGGTGTCTTCGCTTACTCGATTGGTAATGTGCTCCTTAACCAATTGATTTGCTCGCTCCACACTTGCGACAGGGTTATTTTCTGTTCCATTGTTTTGGTCATTTCCAGATGTTGCGATGTGTATTGCTGCTTTTTGAGCAAAAAGGTTCGTACAAAATAGAAGCACCAAAAGTAAAATGCTGAGCATTGAATTAGCATTTGGGGTTCTTTTAATATTTGTCATTATCTTATGAAATAGGTTTTAGTGATGCTTATATAAAAGCATGAATTTCTATTTTCTCAAATGAAAGTTTTGAGTTTCTTAAATATATCGATTTATTCAAAGTTAAGATTACTTCGGGTTGCAATTTGTGTTTCCTTTCCCAACTTGTTTGGTTTGATAGAGAAAGTTTTGCTCTTTCTTCAAAGTCAGTTTAAGCTGGTTTTGGGTCAAAATTCATTTTCCTTCAAGTCTTAGCCCGAAAGCTGAAAAGAAAAGCGTTATTTGAATTACTATTTTCGAAAACAATCATGGACATCAAAGTATTTGACGACGCAGAGAGACTAGCAACAGCGGTTGCCGATCATATCATTAATTTGGTTAAAAGTAAGCCAACAGCAACCTTGGTGTTGACATCTGGCGATACGCCTAAACGAGCTTATCAAATAATAGCTCAAAAGGCTAAGGTGCTTGACTTTTCTCAATGCATGATCATTGGCCTTGATGAATGGGTAGGCATAGGTCCCGAAAATGAGGGAAGTTGTAGTTATATAGTGATAGAAAATCTTCTGAAACCACTAGGGATTTCGGTCGAAAACTATACTTTCTTTGATGCTCTGGGATCTAACTTAGAGCAAGAATGTCTTCGCGTAGATAAGTTAATTTCGGATAGGGGAGGACTAGACTATATTCTTGTCGGACTTGGGCTAAATGGCCACATAGGTCTCAATGAGCCCGGTTATTCATTTGACCATTATTGCCATGTGTCAGATTTGGCTCAAATGACCATTGAGGTAGGGCAAAAGTATTTCAACTCAGCCACCACACTTTCAAAAGGTATCACAATTGGCTTGAAACATTTGCTGGAGGCACAAGAAGCGATGCTCATGGTAAGTGGTAGTAAAAAAGCCAGTATCGTAGCTGAAACCATCAATAAGACGCCATCGAGCGATGTACCTTCTACTGTGTTTCAATTACATAAAAACGCCTCTTTGTTTTTGGACAAAGAGGCGGCTTCTAATATTTAGAACAATCCTAATTGAGTTTCGTCTTTCGGTTTTGGCTTTGCTGGTTTTGGTATTGCACCTGGTTCCGTTTTAGCTTCTTCCTTTTTTGATTCTACTACAGGAGGTTCAGTATCGTTCTTGGGGTCATCATCCCCGTCGTCGTCACTATCATCGTCGTCGTCGCTATCTTCGTCGTCACTGTTGTCATCATCATCATCGCTGTCATCGTCATTGTCGTCGACGCTGTCATCATCTTCGTCGTCACTGTTGTCATCATCATCATCCGAGTCATCATCGTTATCGACAGTGTCATCATCCGACTCCTTAGCAGACTTTGGTTCCTTGTTGTCGTTATCAACTGTATCCTCCACATCCTCGTCTTCTTTCTCTTCCTCTTCGGGAATTTCAGGATCGAGCATTTTGACACTGCTGATTTTCATCATTGGTAATCTATTACCTTGGGCTTTCCAACCTCTAACGTCGACCATGTCCTCCATTTTGAATTCTTTGGCAACTACATTTGACTTTCTATCTTTCTTGTATTTGATTTCTACACGTGGTAGGTAATCGTAACTCAAGCCAAGCATCTCCGTTCTATTATGTTCATTCAAGAATTGGAATCGCTTATCCATGGTTGAAGTTTCGATCAAAAATCTCTTAACAAGGTAAAGTCTTTGCTCGCCATCATAATAGATCGCAGAAATAGGCTTGTCCTCTTCAAACTTCGATAAAAGGGACACTTGCCTTGCGTCGTAGTGGTTGGTTAATTCAAAATTGGTGAGTTCGTATTCTCCATTTTTATAAATAACTATAATCTTATCATCCGCCTCGAAATTACCAACGTATTCACCGTGTTCGTCTCTATTGAGTCTTCCAATATTTGGTGTGTACCAAATATCAACTCCACCTAGCGTAGACTTCCCTGCGGTTTTGAGAGTTACTTTCCTTACCGGATATTTCGTCAGTTTATTTCCTTGCGATGACCTTCCTTTGATGAGTAAGTCGGCAAAATTATATTCGAATTGCTTCTTTTTGGCAGTAGAACCAGCAGTTAGGTTTACGGTAACTATTTCAGCTTCACCATTCTCATTGTCGCTCCAGTACAATACTTTCGATTTTGGATTACCCTTGGTGACGGTGTATTCCTTATCCCTCGTTATAGAAGTGATATTAAATCTTTTTGCGTAAGATACCCCCGTTTTTCCATCAAGATAAATGAAGTTATAAATCCTTCTTTCATCGTTTTTACGGAAAACCGCACAATGGATTATACCCTTACCCAAGAAGTTCTTTTCTTGAATTTTTGAGATGCTATATGTTCCGTCGCTTCTAAAAGCGATGATATCATCAATATCGGAACAGTCGCTTATGAACTCATCTTTCTTTAGTCCATATCCTACAAAACCACCTTCTCTGTCTACATATAGTTTTTGATTATTAGCAGCAACAATAGTTGCCTGTACTTCACCAAATTCTAAGATTTCAGTTCTACGAGGTCTGTCTTTTCCGTATTTGTCTATTAAGTTTTTGTAAAAATCAATGGCATATTGTACAAGGTTATCCAAATGATGATTTACTTCTGCCAAGTTGTCTTGCAATCTTGTCATTAGTTCATCCGCCTTGTAGCCATCATACTTAGAGATTCTCTTGATCCTAATTTCTGTTAATCTCAAAATGTCTTCTCTTGTGATTTCACGATAGAAGTCTTTTTTGAAAGGCTCCAATCCTAAGTCGATCACGTCAATTACTGCTTCAAAAGTTTCTGCTTCTTCAATATCTCGATATATTCTGTTTTCGATAAATATTTTCTCCAATGAACTGTAAAGGATCTTCTCCATCAGTTCAAATTTCTTGATTTCAAGTTCTCTTTTAAGTAAGCGAACTGTTTGATCAGCAGATTCTATGAGTATATCACTAACACCAACAAACCTTGGCTTGTCTTCTCTAATGACTACCGCATTGGGAGAAATACTAACCTCACAAGAAGTAAAAGCATAAAGAGCATCTATAGTGATATCGGGAGAAGTATTAGTACCAAGATGAATGATGATTTCAACATCTCTAGCAGTATTATCTTCTACTTTTTTAACTTTAATTTTACCTGAATCATTGGCCTTTAGAATGGAATCAATAAGCCCGCCAGTGGTCGTTCCATACGGAATTTCACTGATTTTCAGAGTTTTCTTATCTACTTCGGTGATTCTGGCCCTAACTTTGATTTTGCCCCCTCGCTTACCATCATTATAATTGCTCACATCAATCATTCCTCCAGTGAGGAAATCGGGATAAAGCTTAAATTTGGTTCCGTTTAGGTACTTTATACTTGCATCACATATCTCATTGAAGTTGTGAGGCATGAGTTTGGTACTCAGTCCAACAGCGATTCCTTCCACTCCCATTTCGAGTAGGAGTGGAAACTTTGCAGGTAATGTTACTGGTTCACGCTTTCTACCATCGTATGACATTTGCCATTCGGTAGTGTCTTCATTAAAGAGAACTTCGTGGGCAAATTTTGAAAGACGAACCTCAATGTAACGTGGTGCTGCAGCTCTATCTCCAGTGCGAATATCCCCCCAGTTTCCTTGGATATCGAGCAGAAGTTCTTTTTGACCTATGCTTACCATAGCATCTCCTATGGACGCATCACCATGGGGGTGAAATTGCATGGTAGCACCTATAACGTTGGCTACTTTGTTAAATCGCCCATCATCCATTTCTTTCAATGCATGCATAAGCCTTCTTTGTACGGGTTTTAAACCATCTTCACTAGCTGGTACTGCACGTTCAAGAATTACGTAGGAGGCGTATTCGAGGAAATAATCCTCAAACATATCATCAATTATTTCATTTTGTTGCGTTGGGTCGTAGGCTTTTTCCTTATCACTCATTTGATTGATGAACTATTCTATTTTGGGGTTTTACAAATCTACTGATTTCGCCGTATTGAACGCAAATTTTTATGAAATTCAAATCTTTTTCAACAAGTTTTTATTTCTTGTTGCCGTGATTATCTTTGATTCTAAACCCAAGGCTAATTGGTAAACCATTCTGTCCGAATTATAATCATTGTTTTATTCTCTTTTCTAGACACGCTAGGATTGGATAGTTTGGCTATTGAATACACTGATCCACAGGTTATTGAGATAGGGGAACATGAAATAGTTGTTCCATTTGACCATATCAGTTCTCCTGATTTAGCTTATAAACTGAGTTTTAGTCTTTCAAATTCTGATTCACTTGCCCAAAAACGCTATCTCTTTACTGGGAAAAACCAAGAAGTAATTCTTAGCTATGAGGGTACTGTTAAAAAAGGAGGAAAATATATCGCCAATAAAGACTTAGCCATACAGGACGTCTTTTACTTTATTCCGTTCACGATTCCTGCTCAATCAACGATCATTTTTAATGTAGAAATCAAGAATTCCACAGGATTTCTGAATGATCGATCTTTATTGAAAAAGTCTTCTCAGAAGCCAGAATGGAAGGAATTAGTAATTTTTAATGAAACGGATTACCTGAGAAAAGTGGGAGAAATCAACTCGAAAGATTGGCCCTACATGAATCTGCTCAATGTCTTTATTGGAGCTTTGGGTTTTACGTCCATTTTCGTTTTTCTGCTATTTCTGTTAAATAAGCAAAAGGCTTTCCTTTACTATGGATGTTATCTTTTCTCGTACTTTCTATTTGGAATTTTTCATACCAGAGCCTACACTATTATTGGTCAAAAAATAGGCGATTATCCTGTGTTTCAGCAAATGCTTCCCGAATCATTCATTTGGTTGGGAATGTTCTTTTATGGTTACTTTTCCATTCATTTATTACAAATAAAGAAGCACAACTATCCTAAAATCAGGAACTATATCATATTTATTTCCTGGTTCAGTCTTTTGGCTGGGATGCTTATTGGTATCATCAACCTTGCTGCAAATAACCTGTATTGGAATAAAGAAATGGTGGAGTGGATAAGGCTCATCTATTCGCCACTTGGATTCATAGGGATAGTCTTATTCATATGGAAAGTTCGTTCGCCTTTAACGGTATTTTTGGCTGTTGGTGTAAGTATATGGGCAATTTTAGGTAATTATTCATCGGCTTTTGCTCTTGGCTTAGGTTACGAACTCACGGCAGTGGGCTTGGGAAATAACAAAGCATTACTGTGGTTATGTATAGGTTTACTTCTTGAATCTATCATGTTTGCCTTTGCTTTGGGTAAAAAAATCAAGATCACCGAAGATGAGCGTTTAGTTAATCAAGAGGCCCTCATTAAATACAAAGAAGAAGAAAATGTAAGATTGGAACAGCTGGTAAATGAAAAAACAAATGAATTACTTGCTGTAAATAATTTGGTAGAGGAACAGAAAAAACTAGAGGTAAAACAGGCCTACGAAAAACGAATAGCATTAAGTGAAATGAGTGCATTAAGAAGTCAAATGAATCCGCATTTTATCTTCAATAGCTTAAATTCTATTAGACATTTGGTACTTACGGATCAAAAGAAAAAGTCTGCAACTTATCTCAGTAAATTTGCTAAGCTACTAAGGCAAATTTTAGAGTTTTCGAGAGAAAATAAAGTAACTATAAATGGCGAAATTGAAAACATTAGAATCTACTTAGAGCTTGAAAGTGAGCGATTTGACGATAGCTTTAGGTTCGAAATAAACACGAGCGATTTTGAAACCTACGAGCTAGAAGAATTGGAAGTGCCACCATTACTTTTGCAGCCTTTTGTAGAAAATGCCATTATCCATGGATTGAGAAATAGTCCAAATCCTGTGAAAGAATTGAAGCTTTCATTAAGTAGAACAGATCGTGGAATTTGTATCGAAATAGCTGATAATGGCATAGGTAGGGTAGCAGCTGGAAAACTAAGAAAACACCAACAACAGTCGCTAGGAACTCAAATAACCCAAGAAAGAATCCAGATTTTCAATGAAACGTATGACACGAATATTGAAGTCATATACGTGGATTCTGCCGAGGGAACTACTGTGAGGCTGTTTGTACTAAACTAGAATGAAAAAGTAGATAGAAATTGAACAGTATTTGTTAAAAAATGTGATATTTAATTTTTAAAATACTCAATTTCAAATCCTGCAAAATCACTGTTGTCGATATCCTTAATTAAAAATTTAAGAGGTAATCCATCGCTATTATACCAAAATTGTCTAGTTTCCAAATCGTCGTCCTTATAAATGTTCGTATAAGTGGTTTTAGATTCAATGAGGTTATTCATTGAAAGGTTAAATGCAACCGAATTTATGCCATATTGATAATACTGCTCAGAAATAAGTTTAAGGAAATTGAAAGAATTGTCATATTTATAAGTGGTGACAGAGTAAACTTCATTTTTGTCATAAGTAGTCAATTCGATTAGATTGTTATTCTCCCATTTTAGTTCAGAGTTAGATATATAGGTAGAATATTTAGATGTGATGTTGTATGAATATTTGAACGGCTTTTCATCTTTTCCTGTGTATTCAAATGTTTCAACAACCCTTCCATCATAAGAACTATTCTTAATCATTCTATTTTTTGAGTCGTAGGTAATTTCCGATAAGATTTTGTACGGCTCTTCACCCCAATAGTAGACGTTAGGATTTCCTTCCAGAAAGAGTTTTGTCAATTGGCCATTTATGTAAAGTGGAGTAATCTTGACATCCGGATTACCAATATAGAAAGGAAAAGAAATTGTTTGCTTTTTTAATAAGCCAGAATTATCGTATTCATAAGTTGAGGTGGAAATGTCATTTTCAAACCTTTGATCTTTTTCAATGATGGTAGAAATTTTAAAATTGGGTTTGATATCTGATTCTTTACAAGAAATAAATACCAAGAAATAAAGGATGAAGCTTAAATTTCTCATGGAATTGATTTAAAATTAATTTCGTATTTCAAATCAAAAAGTGATGTAGGAAGTATCTAAGTATCTTTTTGTTTAAAAACCAATAAAATTAAAGCAAATTTTGAATTTAAAATCAATAAGTTTTTTATTTTTTTTAGTTGTAATTTGACTTAAATATTTTGTAAAAAATAAAAGTTTTATTCCTAAATTGAATGCAGTGATTTTTGAATTAGAAAAGATAAGGTTTTCAAAAAAAGACATTTAGCATTTACCGCAATTTTACTCACGGACAGCCTCCAATCTGGGCTCTAAACACAACATTTCCACCTCCGGCGAGGAAGCCAGGCTGTAACACAACTGCTTTTTTTGCGTCCATTATATAGTTGGCAGTGCTGGTGATTTTATTGCTTGCGGTTATTGTTTGGCTTGATACTTTTACACCGTTTCCTGTACTCTTATCATCTGTAGGACTTACAAGTGTAATTGCACCTAAACAATTGCCAATTACACTTACCGCTTTGATATCAATACAGCCACTAGGACTTGTTGCTTTTATATAATAAATCCCTTCCACAGTCACCATCGTAGGATTTGTCAAAGTTGTAGTTGCTGCCGAGTTGGTGAAGTAACTTAATGTAGTTCCTCCTGGCAAACTGCTCCTAGCAATTACTGCAGGTAAAGTAAGGTTAACAGGACTGGACGTTGCTAAATTTTGGGTGTGCGTTATTAAGTTTGGCTTTACATTAATAGTAACAGTAACAGTACTTATTGCACTACATCCTAGATTGGAAGTAACTGTTACTGTATAGGTTCCATTTGCGGCCGTGCTTGTATTAACAATGCTAGCCGAAGTAGTGTTTGAAGTAAAGCCATTTGGACCAATCCAAGAATAAGTGGCACCACCACTTGCAGTTAAGCTAAGAGTTTGACCAGAACAGATTGGAGAATTGCTACTTGCAGTAGGATTTGGGAGTGGATTAACTGTGACCAGTGTAGTTGCAGTTTTAACACAACTCGCTGCTGAAGTTACCGTAACCGTATATGTTCCACTTGCGGTAGTAGTTGCATTGGAAATAGTTGGCGTTGCTGTGCTTGCAGTGAAACTATTTGGTCCTGTCCAAGTATAAGTGGCACCTCCATTTGCGGTTAAGCTAAGGGTTTGACCATCACAGATAGGGGCATTGCTACTTGTTGAAGCACTGGGAAGTGAATTCACTGTCACTAGTGTAGTGGCAGCTTTGACGCAACCTGCTGCCGAAGTTACTATAACAGAGTAAGTACCACTTGCAACAGTAGTTACATTCGAAATATTTGGGTTTGCAGTGCTTGCCGTAAAACTATTTGGTCCACTCCAAGCATAGTTTGCTCCTCCATTGGCCGTTAGGTTAAGTGTTTGTCCAAAACATACTGGTGAATTGCTATTTGCAGTGGCAATGGGTAAAGGGTTAACTGTAACAAGCGTTGTTGTAGTTTTAACGCATCCCAAGGCCGAAGTTACTGTTACTGTATATGTTCCACTTGTAGCAGTAGTTGCATTGGAAAGGATAGGATTTGCTGTGCTTGCGGTGAAGCTATTTGGTCCAGCCCAAGCATAATTTGCACCGCCACTTGCGTTCAAGTTAAGAGTTTGACCTGCACATATTGGAGCATTACTACTTGCTGTGGAATTGGGAAGCGGGTTAACAAGTACAACTGTTGTCGCTGTCGCACTACATCCTCCTGTATTGGTCGCTGTAAGCGTGTATGTTCCAGAATTTGCTGTTACAGGAGAAGAAATAGTAGGATTTTGCACTGTAGAACTATATCCTGAGCTCCCTGACCAACTATATGTTGCAGGAGTGCTGCTGGTACTAGTTAAATTCAATGGAGTGCCAGCACAAACAGGCGTATTGGAGCTTGCCGTTGCCGTAATACCGATCGTAAAGGTTGTAGTCGAAGTCTTTCTAATATACGGAAGCGTAGTAACAGCTCTTATTTTATACCCTCCGCTTATTGCTAAATTGCTAGGAATGGTACCTATCAATTTATCACCGGAACCACCAAAACTCGTGGAAGTGGGGATCGGCTCAAAATTTTGACCTGTTTGATCACTTAGTTCGAGGACATATTCATTGCCTGAGGGCCAAACTCCAGTCCTTGTAATTGGCACTTCAATTGTACCACCCAAACAATAGTAAATACTTGGTAATCCACCCGCAGTTAGACTAAATTGTGGGTCAACTTCAAATGCCTTGGAAAACTTCCCAGACCATAACCCATTGGCATCTTGAACACGCATTGTTGCCACATGCTGTCCATTTGCAAGTCCAGTGGTGGGTATTTCAAAATTTGAAGTCACATCTGAAGCGGTTGAAGGACTAAAGCTTACTGAAATTGCCGACCCTTCACCAGGATCTGTATCCACATAATATTCTATTTTTTGAATATTTGGCAAAGGTGAGTTTCCAAAAATCAAGATTGATTTTTCGTATAAACCCGACCATAAGCCGTATTTGTCTTTAATTCTCATGTGTAGTTTATGAGATCCCGCAATGAGTCCAGTGCTTGGAACAGTAAATTGATAGTCACCATTTACAGGTGGATTAGTCAATGTAATTTGAGTTGGACTGGCAGAGTTATCATCCCAATAATATTCTAAAAGGCCAACTTCATCTTCCGCTATACTAGGAATCCCAGTCTCACCAATGTATACAACTTGAGAAACGATTTGGCTAAGATTTCCTGTATTATCTTTAAGTCTAAAAAATACCCTATGAATACCAGGGCTTATTCCAGTAGTTGGAGGTGAAAAACTATAAGTATCATTAGTAACTCCAACAAAAACACTTGCAGGAATAGGTGTAGCCAGATTTATACCGGGATCGGTGTCCCAAAAATATTCTCCAGAAGCAATTTGACTTCGACCAATGGTACTGCAAATCAGTACCAAAAGGCATGTTTTTAATAAATTTTTCATGGCTATAAAGTTTTAGTTATTGCTTTTAGCCTTGATAGTAACAGGCACTACTGAATTGGTCGCCGCAACATTAGGAATTGTTAATTGATAAATGCTTGGACCGATAGGAGTACCAGAGTTAAGATAAGGACTGCTATTCCCAAAAGCACCTGCATCAGTTGTAGGGTCTGTTGAGGTATAAGGTGAAAGTCTGCCAAAGTTTTTGGCAGGTGAGGAAGGGGACAAAATGTATTGTTCATCAAATGCCAAACCTGCAGCATTGGTCGGGAAACCTGCAAATATGTTACTTAGAGTATTCCCAAAAGAGTTATTTGTCGGCGGGGTAATGCCTGCAAAACTTGCGGAAGTATTTAGGAGAACATTGTATTTGAATACATTGGGAACATAATTCGCCGAGGCAAATAGATTGTTGGAGTTAGTTAGTAGAGTTTTAGCAAAAATATTGTTTACAAACTCAAGTCCTAAGCCCGAAGCGTTGCCTGGTACTGCAAAGCCATCGCCTTGAGAAGCTATACTTCCAGCACCAAAAACGTTGTTAATAAAACTACCGGTCGATGCATTATTCATTGACGATAAAACCATATCACCTTGAACAATGTTGTTTTGAAACAAAAAATTAGTTGTAGGTTGTCCGTAGAAATAAAGCCCACCAGTAGTAGCAATATAATTTTCTTTAACAACCATGCCATTGGTTGCAGGTTGTTGACCCGCAGTATTGTATCCAAAATAGAAATACTGGGACGTAATTTTATTACGTTGAAAAATGATGTCAGAAGCAGCTAGATGAACATTATTGACAAATGATAAGCCAGTTATTAAACTATTCTCTGCACCAGTGTTTACACTTATCGTTCCCAAAATAGAAGCTTCACCAGTAGGGCCAGAACTATTAAAATATCCAGGGCCAATGAGTGTTACTCTTTTGGTAATTATTGTATTTCCAGCATAACTGCCAGGGCCAAGAATGTAGGTATCACCTACTGCACCGGCTGTGATTTCAGCATCCAAGTCTGCTCCACTGGAGAGGTATTTAACTGTTTGGGCTTGTGCAAAAGTTATGTAAAAAAATAATAAGGATAGTAGAAGTATAGATTTTTTCATGAGACGGGATGTTTCGTTTTTTTTTAATTGACCCAAAGCTATTGCATCCATGAACTAGAGGAAATACAGAAATTCCATGAAATCATATAAATGAATATATGTACACACAACTTTTGACTACATGAAAACCTGTATTAAAATACAGATAAATATCTAGTTTATATGTTCCTGTAATTTGCTTGCTTTACATCAAAAGCAAATGATTCTATGCACGTAGTTCTTGTTGATGATCACACCATTATTTTAGATAGTCTTGGACTTTTGCTAAGCACTATGGACTCTATAAATGAGATCACTACTTTTGATGATCCCCAAGAGGCACTACTATATATAGAAGCAAACTCACTTGACCTTCTTGTTACGGATTTTGAAATGCCCGATATGAATGGTTGTGATTTAGCTCAAAAAGCAAAAAAAATAAAACCAGATCTGAATGTACTTATGCTCACAGTTTCTGAAGACATGGAAACCATTAAATGTGCCTATAAGTCTGGTATCCTTGGCTACGTGATGAAAAAGGCAGGAAAACTAGAGTTGAAAGAGGCAATTGAGACCGTAGCCGAGGGAAATAGGTATTACAACAAAGCATTACTAATGCAATTGATCAATAGCGAAGATGGACTTGGTAGTACAGAAGTAGAAGTAGAAGAAGTAAAAACTGAATTGACAAATAGAGAAGTACAAATAGTAAGACTCATGGCAACAGAGCTTTCATCGCTCGAAATAGCTCAGGAATTATTCTTGAGCCCTGCAACAGTAGAAAGGCATAGACATAACATCATTAAGAAACTAGGAGTAAAAAGCTCAATTGGAGTGATGAAATATGCTTTTGAACAGAAACTGATTTAGGTTTGAAATGACATTTGACTTAAAGGAATTTCCAATGTTCTAAAATAGAATAAGATCGAATTAAAATCTCAATATGGAATATTAATTGAGACCTTAAAGCCTCCTTTTGACTCAATTTCCAAAGTACCATTTAAATCGCTCACTCTACTTTTAAGATTTCTAAAGCCCATTCCTTTACCATGCTTATTCTTGTTGGTACCGTTATCTTCAAAGCTTAAATTTAGACTATGGGCTTCTTGAACGATTTTCAATTGAGCGTTTTTTGCATCGGAGTGCTTTAACACATTATTACTCAACTCTAAAATCATGCAATAGAGCTGAAATTGAATGTCTTTTCCCAAGGTTGATTTGTAATCAATTTGGGTCAATGTAAAGTTGGTTTTGTTTAAGAGGTTTAGTTTGGAAAACAATACCTCTAATGCTTGTTTTAGACCTTGTTTGCTTAGCTCATGTGGTGCCATATTGTGCGAAATAAGGCGTACATCGGTATAAAGCCCTTCTAGTTGATCAACTAAACCGACTAATATTTTATTGTTTTCCTGTTCTGGAATTGCCTCCAACCGCCATTTCATTGCCGAAATTTTTGTAGCGAGGCTATCATGTAGATCACTCGCAATCCGCTTTCGTTCTTGCTGCTCACCTTTGAATAATGCTTCTTCTATTTCTTTATTTTTATTTAGTAATTCTAAGTTGTTCTTTTTTAGTTTTTTGTTGGTATTTATGTAATAAATGAGAGCAAAAAAACCGAGCAATAAGGCTGCAATGATCACATAGCCAATTATTTGTAACTGCTGATTTAGTAGTTTTTTGATTTGGTTTTCCTGCAACTCAGAGTTGTATTTGCTTTCAAGCTCTTTGTATTTAGCATTCAATTCATTTCTTCCTAGGCTGTCAGTAAGTTCTTGATACCTTTCAAAATTCATTAAAGATTTTTCAAAGTTTTCAGACTTTTTGTATAACCTCACTAAGTCATAATGCGTCCTTGTAATGAACTCATTGTAACCGAATTCTTTAGCTGCTTTTAATGCCTTTTCTGCGTATTCAGTAGCTAGGGCTATCTTATTTTCCTCTTCCTCAAAATATGATAACTGGGAATAGATGTTCCAAAGGTTAAAGCCTTCTTTGTTTTTTGTAGCTTCTGAAAGTGCTTGGTCAAAGTAAGAAAGAGCGAGTTCTTTTTCGTTCAACCTCCAATAGGTTTTACCCAATCCCTCAAGATTGTTGGCTTTCAAGTTTTGAACAATTGTGAAAGGAATAAAGGCTTCTACTTTTTTGTAATATTCTAGTGCTTCTCTAAAATCTTCTGGACTTTTTGCATCATTATAAATGTCATCTGCTAACCAATCGTAGATCCAAATGATATTTGACTTGTCTTCTTGCTGAAGAGCCAAAGGCTCCGCTTTTTTAAATAGCTTTCTACACTCTTCTTTATTACCATTATTGGTCATGACAAAACCTGTCATAATATAGGAATAGGTCAGGTGCTTAGGATCAGCTGGATAGTTTTCTAAAATTTTAATTGCCTTATAATAAAGGTCAATAGACTTTTCATATTCACCAGCTTTGTCAAATGCTTTTCCCCTTGCTCGGTAATAAAGAGCTTCGGCAGGATTCCAATCTAGATCGGCGTAAGCAAGCTCGAACCTATCCAAAAACTCATCTGCCCTAGGGTCATTGCCATACACACACTTTTCGCACATGTCATTGTAGAAAAATGCCAAAGTACTGTCTCTATGCAGACTAGGTTTTGCTTTTTCAAGCTCATTGATTTTGACCTCTAAAGCGTCTCGTGACAAATTTTGTGCAAATGAAATAGAGCACAATAAAATGAGTGATAAGCTAAGAATCGTTGCTTTTATTCTATGCATTAAGTATCAAATATGGCATTTTCTGTACCTATTTTCAAAAACCTACGAAAAATACAGGTTTTCATGTAGTTGAAATCAAGGTTTCTATCTATTTCCTTTCGTCTGATGAGGGTGCAATTTTGGGTTATTAAATTATACCCATGAAAAACCTTGAAATAAATATTGGCGGACGCAAGACAGTAGTGCCACGAAATGTCATTCTATTTGAAGGAGATGTAAACTACTGTCATGTTTATCTTAAAAATGGGGCAAAGCTCACAGTAGCAACCACCCTTAAAATGCTTGAGCAGCGATTTAAGCCTCATAACTTTTATCGCTCTCATAAAAAATACCTCGTCAATATAAAGGAAGTGAAATCTTGCGAAAGTGATAAAGTGCTTTTGTCTAATAAGCAAAATGTATTAGTCTCTCGAAGGAAAAAAGAAGAGTTACTCAATAGGTTAAACGTAAGAAGTGAAAGTTTGAATTAAGCAAAATAATCCTCAATTGAAAAAGTGCTGTTTTGTGAAAGCATTTACAAATTCTAAATCCATAAATAACATACAGATAAATATGAAAAAAGCGACAATTGTAATTTTAACTTTGATTTGTTTCTCTTGCACAGAAAAAGCAACTGAAATCATTAAGAATCCAGTTTTTGACAAACAAAAGGATATAGAGGCTATTGATTTAATGGTCAATAATTTTTTGGCAAAATATAACCTTCCAGGAGCAAGTGTAGCGATTACAAAAAATGAAAAACTTGTTTACACCAAAGGTTACGGCTACGCCAATGTTGAAAAGAAAGAGTTGGTTACTCCTGAGCATGTGTTTAGAATTGCTTCTTGCACAAAACCATACACTGGTATGGCAATTATGAAATTGGTTGAATTAAATGCCCTTAAATTAAGTGATAAAGTTTTTGGCCCGGGTGCGATTTTAGGTACCAAATATGGGACAAAAGCATATTCTCATGAACTCAAGCAAATTACTGTAAGCCATTTACTACAGAATGTGTCTGGTGCATTTGTTGATGCCAATGGACGAGACTTGATCAACTCCATGGAGCAATTGAATAATAAAGATTACATGAACTGGGTATTAGATAATTCGACTCAAGAATTTTCGCCTGGTACCAAATATCATTATGTGAACGTCAACTTTTTTGTTGCTTCTATGATTATTGAGGAATTAGCAGGAAGAGATTACGATGGTTTCTTACAAGAAGTGATTCTTAGACAAATTACTGATGGATATACAAGGTTAGGGAAAAATAGTCCTTCTGCAGGAGAAGTAACATACTATGGGCAAGGCGTGCTTAAAGGACAAGAATACGGTAATTATTTTGAGCGATATTTTGGTGCAGGCTCTCTGCTTGGAAATGCCGAAAGTTTAGTTCGCTTTGCAACAGCATTGGATGGTAAAAATACAAGGCCAGATTTACTTTCGCCATCATTAATGAAAGAGTATACAACCGGAAGTGCGGCTGCGAGCAGTCAAGCACACGGAATAGGACTTTGGGGTAACGATCGCTATTATTTTTATGGTAGTTTGCCAGGTTCACGTTCTGGTTGGATAGTTGACAAATCAACAGGGCTTTCCGCAGCAATTGTGTTCAATGGGAATTTAGATTACACCAAAGCAAACTACAATGATTTTGCACTGGCCGTTCAAGATGTCTTGGTTGATTTTGTGACACAGCAAAGAGCCTATCAGGACATAGATCAGTTTTATCAAAATGTTTTTTGACTTTAAATAAGATGAAAATTCGGGACAAGAACAGCCATTATTTAAAATGGAAATAGCTTTGCAAAACTCACCGAATTCAGAGCGAAAGAAAAATATGTTTTGATCTGCCCTTTGATTGACTTCGCTTCTTAACTTAATTGTCAACAAATTGACCAGTTTCTGTTACTTTACTAGTCTTTTTAGAAAACCAAACTGTTCCAAAAATATACAGCATAATCACTGGTAAGAGAATCATTCCCCACACGAATGACTTGCCAGTGTGTGCGTATGTTCCACCGCTAAATTTGTATACAACCTGTCCCAAGATAAAAAGTGATAAGCCAGTACAAGCAATCAATAGGTACTTTGCCCATGATTTTTCGTTGTATTTTTCAATGAAATAGGCCAAGGCAATACATATACCCAAAGTGATAAAAACAGTAATAAGTGCGTTTGAAAAGTTTTTGATCATTCCATATTTGAACACAAAAACTCCCAGTTTACCAAGAATATTTGGATGACTAATAAGGTAAGCATCTGTAGTTCCTAGGATCAAGATTGCAAGTAAATTCCTAATGTTTGACATGTGGTTTTGAGGTTAGATGATGTAAAATCTAAACTTGAACGTAATGTCGATTTTATTATTTGAAATAGGTCAAAGAATCGAATGAATTTATTGTGGACTAAGTAGTGAAGTACTTCCTTTTTTGTAATTTTTTGAATTTCAAAATCCCTATTTACACGATGTTTTTGGTCGAAATACTTTTTCACCTTTGGTTGGATTAAAACCAAAGTCATGAAAAAAGCACTGTTATTTCTATTTAGCTTCTCACTATCTATAATAGTTTCTGCACAAGTAACATGGGATGGGGGTGGAGATGGAAGTACGTGGGAAGACCCGCTCAATTGGAGCAGCGATGCTCTACCCTCCAATAGTGACAAGGTCTTTATTTCTAATGCATCCGTAAGCATAAATTCAGTTGATACTATTGCTGAATTGAAATTGGAACTAGGTCAATTTATGATTTCAAATGGTGCAACATTAAGGGTGCTGACAGCTCCGTTGTCATCAGGATTTACCGATGCCTTTAAGCTTGTAAATGGGGCACTTGTCAATAATGGTACTTTGTTTATTCGTTCTTCTGGTGCTACAAATGGACTTGTTTTAAATAACTCTCTCTGTCAAAATAAAAACGGTGCGATTATAGATGTTTTCAGTGCTAAAGATACCAGTGTCGTAATTGACCCAACTTCCAAATTCAACAACTTTAACAATTCGACCTTAAAGATGAACGGGGCAAATGATGCTGCTTTGGTTAACTTTAAAACTTTCCAGAATCAAGGAAGCGTCGTTATAACCAATGCCTTTAATGGCATAGTAAACAAGGATTCAATTCTGAACCAAGGAAGTATAACCATGTATGGTATAACTGGCTCTCATGGAGTAAAGAATGAATATTTCTTTCAAAATAATGGTACAATAGCTGTTTACGACAGTGACGAAAAGGGTTTAGTTAATGATCACATATTTGTTAATGGTTCAGCAGGGGTAATAGAAATAGATACCTCTAATGTGGGTTTGCTAAATACGTCTAATTTTAAGAACGATGGTGAAATATACCTTACCATGACTCAAACCGCTCTTTTAAATGAAAATGCCCTTGAAGAATTCATAAACAATGGGCTCATAGATATCTTCCTTACCAGTTTAGGTATTAAAAATGAAGGAGTTACAGATTCCAGTTACTTTACTTCTGGGCCAGGTGCCGAAATATTTCTAAATACTACAGAGTTCGCAGTTGGGCCCATTGGCATATTGAATACAGGGAAAGCTAGTTTCACAACAGATGGTGAAATTAGCTTAAAAAGGACCGAACCCTATACAGTTCATAACATTGGAGGAGTTTTTAACAATAAAGCAACCATGGTTTTGGACTCTGCTTACAAAGAGGCTATTTATGTTCAATCCGGTGTTTTTAATAACCTTTCTGGGGGTATAATTCACATACCATATTCTTTTGCACCGCAATATGGCATGGTAAGAAACAGTAGTGCATTCAATAATTTTGGTGAGTTATCCATAAATTACCCTGACCTCAATAGTATTCAAAAACCAATGATATATAATAGCTCCAACTACCTTAATACTGGCAGTATTCTACTCAAAGGTTTTAACAAAGGCAATGGTATAGAGAATAACGGAACATTGACAAATGATGGCACAGTAAGTATGGAAAGTGTTGCAGCATTTGGTTTGAAAAACCTTGGTACTTTTAGCAATGATGATAATGGTATCTTTACGATAGATACAGTACAGGGTTTTGCAGGTCTTAACGCTATTTTCAGTAACCATACCTTTAATAATAGTGGAAAGATACATATCAGTAATAGCAGCAATGTTGCGATCAACTTTGATAACTCTTTAGCCGATGCCATAAATAGCGGGGAAATTAAAATTGATACGACAGCAGAAACTGCAATTTCCTTGCAAGGTGCTGGAAAGAAGCTTATTAACCAAGCTGGTGGGAGAATTATTATTGATAGCACAGGATCTTCATTTGATGCGTTTGGAATCAATTTACTTGCTGGTACCATTTTTATAAATCAAGGTTTTTTCCAAACCTCTAGGACAAAATCGAGCGGCATAAATATTACCTCAGCGAGTATCACAAATGAAGATAGCCTGATAGTGAAATCGGCCTATTCATATGATGCTTTATATCTTGATAACTCCACTTTTGAGAACAAACTGGGAGCTTATCTTGGTTTGGAAGGAACAGGAGCAAATGCTCTAAGATTACTGAACGTTCCTGTTGCAAGTTCTTTTACCAATGCTGGCGAAATTGAAGTGATTGACGCAAATGCAATCGGTATCAAAGTATTAGGTACTTTCAATTCATTAGCCAATAGCATGGTTAGGTTTACAAATAACACTCGAAACACAAGTTCGCTTTTTGAAGCTAGTGCGATTAATTACAATGGAAACATGCAGAGTTCCAATTCAAAAAAATGTGTCAATTTTACGGGTGCATCTTTTATTGCGGGATTTTTAGACTTACGCGGTTGTTCCGAAAGCTCTATTTTTATGAGCACCGGTGATAACCAACATGCTGGAAGGATTTTGAGCGGAGCTATTTCATTGATTGGAAACAATAAAGGTATCCTGGAATTCTATTCTCCAAGTTTACTGTCAATCTCAGGAACAAATGTGATGATCAATACAGGAATAATAATAGATCATAATGATGCCTTAAGAAATGTGCGTTTTAATGACGGTGGAGCACTAGGATTCCCTATTTGGAACCAAGGCTTATTTGTTAGCCCGTTTTATGGAACACTTTCCAGTGGGGTTAAAGAAACTCTAAATCTAAACTTCACTGATTCAGGTACTTTGCCAATTACGACCGATTGGTATACGGATAGAGCCAAAACTCAGGTGGCAGGAACATGGGAGCAAAATTTGCATGAATTTACGCCAAATGCTCTTGCCAATGCTGCAGATAGCCTGTACTTTGAAGCTAACCTGTCTGGGGTTAGTCCAATTGTGTTGAGCATTCCTCATTTAAAGCCAGTTGCTTGTCCCTATCCTAAAATTACGAAAATATTCAGGGCGAATAGCAACTACATTTGGAATAAACATACCACTTGGCGTGGCAACCGTGCTCCAGACTTATGTCAAGAAGTATTGATTAGCGGTAATGAAGCTACCACTGTAGAAAGTGGTTTCAAAGCTAAAGTCAATTTCATAAACTACACACCGAATTCAGGTGCTGGGCGATATTTTGAAATTCAAGCGGGAGCAGTAATGGAAATCAATGCTTTGCCGTATGAGTAGGGGGGCAATTAAATGATCATAAAACTCTTAAAAAGAGAGCTTTGTCCATTTAATAAAAAACATATTTCTATTAAAATATATTCATAGGAGCTGATTTAAATTTACTTATTTTTATAAGATTTTAATAGTGCTTTCTTCTGAGTAAAAAGGGTTTACGATGTCTTTCTAAATTAAAAGTGAGCCGTATAATTCCAATAATTTCACTACGGTTTCCAAATTCACAACTTCTTTTATTAAAGTTTCAAATTGCTCACAAGTTAAATTTTTATAGCATGAAAAAGGTTTTGAAAGTTTTAGGTCTCATTGTGTTAGCCATAATAGTAATTGGAGGGGGAATCTTACTATATATCAGTTCTCAAGATATACCTAGTTATGAGGTTCAAAAAATAGATTATCAACTGGATTCCTCACCAGAGGCAATTAAAAGAGGTGAAAAACTCGCACTCATGTTGTGTGTTAATTGTCACTTAAACACAGACACAAGGCAGCTAACAGGCAAAAGAATGCTAGATGCACCAGCTGAATTCGGTGAAATTTACTCTCAGAATATAACGCAAGACAAAACATACGGTATAGGAGATTGGACAGATGGAGAAATTTTATATTTACTCAGAACAGGTATTAAGAGAAATGGACAATACAGTCCTCCCTATATGGCTAAATTGCCAAGTATGGCGGACGAGGACATAAATGCCATTATTGCCTTTTTAAGGTCTGACAATCCAATGGTTGCTTCAGCTTCAGTTCCCGATACTGCTGCTAGGCCTGCAATTTTAACTAAAATTTTGAGTCGTGTCGCATTTAAACCCTTTCCAATGCCCACTAAGGAAATTAGCTTACCAGATTCCAATCAGAGCTTACTTTTGGGCAAATACTTGGTACATAATTTAGATTGTTTTTCCTGTCATTCTGCCGATTTTACGACCAATAATTTCCTAAATCCTGAAAAAAGTAAGGGCTACATGGGTGGAGGAAATAAACCTTTAGATATGAAAGGGAGAGTGAAGTTAACCTCCAACCTAACGCCAGATAAAGAAACGGGTATTGGGAATTGGAGTAAAGATGATTTTATTCAATCCGTTAAATATGGTCTAGTAAAAGGTGATCAAGCTTTGTCGTATCCAATGATTCCTTATACCCAACTCACTGACCACGAAGCTGGAGCCATTTATGATTATTTAATGACAGTTCCACCAATTAAGAACAAGATTGTGAGGTCGGTTTATAACTAATTTGAAAAAGACGATATAGTTTAATTAAAATATAACTTTCTAGTTTTGGTAGGATTGCAATAGTTCTATTGACTTTTGAAAGAGCTGTGCACTATTGAGAAGAAAATGCAGAAATATGAAGTCCATTCAGTTACAAATCTCTTATTTTGCTACTGCAATGGTTCAGGGCATAAATGCGAAGCCATTCATTATTTCCATTATAAATAATTAATTGAATGTCTGTATTACGCTTACAATTGCCCACTGACCCACGATGGGTAAATATTGTTGAGGAAAAAATTGAAGATATCCTTTCAGACCATGCGTGGTGTGAGCAAAAAGCCGCTACAAATGCAATGACATTAGTGATTCATAATTTTGAATATCCAGACTTAGTTTCTGACTTGCTTGCACTTGCCAAAGAAGAGGTTGAGCACTTTCAAATGGTGCATGATATTATCCTAAAGAGAGGACTAAAGCTTGGTAAAGAGCGAAAAGACCACTATGTAGGTGAATTAGCACAATATATGAAAAGAAACATCAATGGCACCCGTGTTTCTGGCTTGGTGGAAAGGTTGCTTTTCTCAGCAATGATAGAAGCACGTAGTTGTGAGCGTTTCAAGGTGCTTTCTGAAAACATAAAGGACCAAGAGTTATCTAAGTTTTACAGGGAATTAATGGAAAGCGAAGCAGGCCATTATACCACATTTATTACTTACGCACGCAAATATGGTCAAGGTATTGACGTGGAAAAAAGATGGAGAGAATGGTTGGCTTTTGAGTCAGAGATTATTGCGAATTATGGCAAATCAGAGTCTATTCACGGGTAATGGAATCTTTAATTCTCCCCAAAAATATCTTTTGAAAGCTTTTTGTCAAGACCATAAATGTCTTTTCTAAAATTCAATTGACCAGTGTTGTCAACCCAAGAAGTAAAATATGCGATGTACACAGGTACTGTTGGCTTTATATTTACTTGGGTTTCCTTTGTGGTGGCTAGTATTTTATCAACTCTGTCCTCCGACCATTCTGGATAATTACGTAACATAATCATTGCCAATTTCTTAGGGTCTTTCACCCTGATGCATCCATGACTGAATGCCCTTGTATTTGACTCAAAAAGACTTTTAGAAGGTGTGTCATGAAGGTAAATAGAATACTGATTTGGAAACAAAAACTTGATTTTTCCTAAAGCATTATTCCTACCAGGTTTTTGGCGATAGTAACCATTCACAACTTCCATGTTGTTACGAGAAAGGTAATTTGGATCTCTTCTTATTTTTGGCAAAATCTCATTTTGAACGATACTATTTGGGATTCCCCAATATGGGTTGAAAACAACTTGAGAGATATTACCCTTGAAAATACTCGTTTTGTGCACCTCTTTACCAACTACGACATTGGTTTCCCATACAAGTTTGTGATCTTCAAAAACGTGGAGTTTAAACTCAGGGATATTAACCAAAAGATAGTTGCTATCTAATTCTGCTGGAACCCATCTTAACCGCTCTAGGTTTATCATCATTTGGCGGATATGCTCCGCTACAGGCTTATTCAACTCGTTCAAGGTATTTTTATCTAGCTTACCATTTGCCACAAGTCCCATTCTTTCCTGAAAATGCTTTATTGCTACCAATAAGCCTTCATCTACAATAGCAGAATTGTCATTTGTAGCAAGGTCATTTACCAATACCAAGAACTTTTTCAAAGGTTGAATTTCAGGAATAGAGTCTCCAACCGTAAGCGATTCTTTTAAATTATCTATAGTAGGGAACCCTCCGCTTTTCTGAATGCCTCTGTACTGCTTTAACTTTGCTTTTAAGGCTGTATAGTACCTATTTACGGGCTCTTGATGTTCAATATCCTTTGAATTCGTTACCAAGGAATCTAGCAATACTTGATAATTTTTCTTCTTTCGAGGAATAAACCACTCAAGATCAAAAGGATCTTGGTCAATGCCGCCATAAGCTTTCTGAGAATACAAGAAAAAGGTACTCGTCAGTAAAAGTTCTAGTTGCTCTGAGGAGTTCTTATCTTTAATAAATGCTTTAGGGCTTTTTTGAGCGGCTAGCAGTAAGCTGTCCAACAGAGTATTATGAAGGCTCTGGTCGTCAAATTCGTATTCATAACTATTCAGTTGTGCCAAAAATATGTCAACGGAGCTTTGTAACTCTTTGGAATTAAGCCAAGCAAACTGGTAATTTCTTCTTTCGTAAAATTGACTTACTTGTACACTTGCAGAATCTGGTATTTGGTTAGCAACTAAAAAGTCACCTACAGATGCACTGTCCAAAAATTTGTCAGTAAAGTTCTCGTCGCTATAAACAGTGGAGTCAGGTAAAATCCCAATCTCTTTTTTGGCTTTGTGGCTATTACAACCTGTAATTGACCAAGAAACTACAGCAATAAAGCTGAACAGTATGACTGATTTTACAGCCGATCTTTTATGCTCCATGAATGTAGAGAAGACTTCCGTTTGCTAAGATAGGGACAACTTGAGGTATGATTTCGTTTGGTAAAGCAGGGCAACCATAGCTTCGTCCTAGTCTGCCATGTTGTTTTATAAATGACTCACTCACGTAGGAAGCCCCATGAATGATGATTTCTCTACGTCTGGCGTTGTCGTTTATACTTTTTTCTAATCCATGTAGAAGCAATGCTGCACCATGTTTTGGACTTACTATTTCACTACCAACCTGATAAAACCCTAAACTACTTTGGTGTGATTCCATGATATTCGAAAATTTACTTGCCATGTTGTCACCTGAGTTTTTGCCATGAGCAACCCAAGTATTAAACAGTAGTTCTTTCTTTTCTACATCGATAACAAAAAATCGCTTTTCAGTAGACGGAAGTGAGAAGTCTACAATGGTTAAAATTGCTTTTTCGGGAGCAAACTTGTCAAAGCCTTTCATAGCTTGATCAAAAACTTCATGATTAATTACGCCTTCTAAATCGCAAGCCTGATAAAGAGAGATTTCTGCTGGTGTTTCTACAATTACTTTAGGCTCACTTATGGGAGATAAAATATAGAATAAGCTTAAGAAAAATGGCAGGGTATTAAAAACGAAGGACATAAAATTAGTGTAAATGTGTTATCAATAGGTGGTTTAATAACACGCTGATAACCAAAAACATTGCTCATTAGCTTTGTTTTTTTTTGACAATCTATTAAAGCTTGAAATCAAATTAGAGAGTACGTAAAATCAGCCGATTTAAAACTAAATGGTTGCCACAATCCTAATTAAGAATGTAATACTTTTTTAAAGTGTCTAAATTTTAACTACAAAAGGTAAATGAAAAGTATGTTAAATTTTAGAACAATTTAAACCCAAAAGGACACATTTTCTTAACATTTAGAAAGAACTTAACAGGAGTTTACGCTATTTATAATAGCATTGAAGTTTACCTTTTTGAACATTAGTATTTAAATATTGTATGTATCAATCTTTGAAGCCATTGTTCAAAAGGTTATTTTTAGTAAAACATCAACAAATGTTATTTAACAGTTATAGATCGAAATAAAGTAATTACAAGCGAACGATTGCCGTAATAAAGTGGTATGTGATAGATGCTACTAGATTATTTCAATTTAACAAGCAGTAATCTCGTAATGGATTTAGTAGCATTGGCTCATATTAAATAGTTAAACTCAAAGAACTGGATTGATATGGTAACTCTAATTTCAGTTTAATTAAATAAGCTTGTTTTCCATTTCTATTAAACGATAATTACTTAAAGCAACAATGAACTAGAAAAAATGACTTTTGAACCTAATTTGAAATTTACACTTAAACTTACAAACTTATGACTTTAAAATTATTCAAAAAAAGCATGTATCTGGCATTGCTAATGGTAGCCATTAGCTTTTCAGGTGCAATTGCTCAAAAAGCTGTACAAGGCACTATACTTGACGAAACCGGTATTGGTTTACCAGGGGCTTCAGTTATGGTAAAAGGAACTAACAATGGATCATCTACAGACATGGATGGCAAATTTTCATTGACAGTTAATTCCAATGCCACAGCACTACTCATCTCTTTTATTGGATACGAAACTCAAGAAGTTCTTATTAAAGATAACCTTGTTGTTACTATGGTACCTGATGCTGGAGTACTCGACGAAGTAATAGTGGTTGGATATGGTACACAGAAAAAGAGTGACTTAATTAGTGCAGTTACAAAGGCAGACTTGGCAAAAGCTGTTGTAACTCCAACATCTGACGTAACAGAAATGTTAAGAGGTAGAATTTCGGGACTTAGAGTTGATGTAGGCGGTGGAAGCTTACGTCCTGGTGGTTCTTCTGAAATATTGTTTCGTGGTCGCGGTTCTATCGAAGGAAACGTTAGCGGAATTTATGTCGTAGATGGCGTAGTACGATCTGGTGGAATTGAAGATATCAATCCCGACGATATAGAATCAATTGAATTCTTAAAGGATGCTTCTGCACAAGCGATTTATGGTTCTAGAGCAGTAAATGGAGTTGTTTTAATCACAACCAAAAGAGGTAAAACTAATAAGGTTAGTGTAAACTACCATGGTTATGTAACAACGAAGTCTATCGAAAGAAACTTTGATGTATATAATGGTCAAGAATTTGCTCAGTTACGAAGAGAAGCTTTCAGAGCTAATAATGCAACGGACCAATACTCGAATGAGGAGGACGTATTTTCTGCAGTAGAATTACAAAATATAGCGAACAATAGTTTTGTTGACTGGGAAGAAGAATTATTAAGAAAAGGTGTAATCAATAGCCAGTCTATAGGAATTATGGGAGGTACAGAGTTGTCACAGGTATATGCTAGTTTAAACTATTATAAAGAGCAAGGAATTATACCTACCTCTGGTTACACGAGAAAAAACCTTCGTATTAATGTTGATCAAAAAATCAGTAACAGGTTATCTGCAACTTTCAACTTCAACTTGTTGGATGATGACACTCAAAGGGCTGCTAATATTGATGTAATTACTACATCACCATTAGGAAGTGCATACAACCCAGATGGTACCATTACCCGCTTTCCAAGTGGTGAGGAGCTTTCTGCGACTAATCCATTATGGAACCTTCGCGAGCAAACAAATGACGAAAAAGGGAATGATTTTGTCATGACAGTTATTCCGAAATGGCAAATTACTGATGATTTACAATACCAATTCAAAGGATCTCTAACCCGTAAAAACTCTGAAAGAGGTCAATATCAATCATCATTAAGCTCAGCGGGTAATACAGATAGAGGTATTGCAAGAATTGACAATCAACTGAGAGAAGCATTCTTAATTGAGAATATCTTGACTTACGATAAGCAATTTAACGAGGATCACGCTTTGAATGTAACATTAGTTCAAGCAGCTGATGAAAATAAGTATTCAAGAACCTTGACAGAAGGTAGAGGCTTCCCCAATGAAAGCTTAGGTTATGACGGTATTTCTAATGCAATAGGCAACGTAACCGTGAATAGAGATAAATCAAAACTAAGAACTGCCTCATTTATGGGTAGAGCACGGTATAATCTATTTGATAAATATTTACTTGCTTTTACACTCAGACGCGATGGTGCTTCTGTAAATGCAACAAATTATAAATGGACAAATAACCCAGCTGCGGCTTTGGCTTGGAAAATACAAAATGAGGAGTTTTTGAGAAATGTAGACGCGATTCAGGAATTGAAACTACGTGTAAGTTATGGTTCATTGGCCAATGCATTAGGCCAGCCTTATACTTCACTCTTCACTGCGGATGGACAAAACTATATTTTTGACGGACAGACCTCATCAGGTTACTCTCCGTCAGTTGTATTACCTAATGTTAACCTTAGACATGAAACAATTACAACCTTCAATGTTGGTTTAGATTTCTCTATTTTAAAGAGACTATTGTCTGGTAGCATTGAGTTTTATGATGCTAGAACAAAGGATCTTTTACTGAGAAGGGGAGTACCATCTATCACTGGATACAATTATACTTTCTTTAATGCGGGAGAACTGCAAAATAAAGGACTCGAATTGTCTTTGAATGCTAATTTGATCAAGACTAAAGATTTCCAATGGTCGGTATCTACCAATTGGTCAAATAACAGAAACAAGTTGCTAAACCTCTATAACAATGGCAATGGCGACCCAATCTTAACCGACGATGCTTTCAACTACTACCTAGGACAGCCTATTGGTGTGATTCAGCAATACCAATTTGATGGAATTTATCAAGTAGGTGATGATTTTGACAATGCACCTCAAGCAAATACGGAGTCGACGATTACTCAGACAAACCTAAGACCAGGAGACATCAGAATTAAAGATGTAAACGGAGATGGAAAAATCACTCAAGATGATCGCGTATTTACTGACCCTAATCCAGATTGGTTTGGTTCGTTATCGACAAACTTGGCTTACAAAGGATTCGACTTATTTGTTGACTTTTATGCTGTCCAAGGAGCGACAAAGGTGAATCCTTTTCTTTCGGATTATAACAACGGCGGAACACTACAAGGAAAACTAAATGGTGTGAAAGTTCCATATTACACGCCTGAGAATCCATCTACAACTTACCCAAGACCTAGCTTTGATGCTGCACCTCAGTACAACTATACTTTAGCAGTTAAAGATGCTTCTTATGTGAGGTTGAGAACTATAAACTTGGGTTACACTTTGCCAGCATCACTTTTCACGAAATTGAAAATTGAGCAAATTAAAGTGTATGCGACTGCAACTAATGTTTTCACTCAAACGGATTACATAGGGTATAGTCCAGAGGTAAATATCCGAAATACCTATTCAAGTGCGGACTCAGGATATCCAGATGCTAAAAGTTACACATTCGGGTTAAAAGCTAATTTTTAATACAACACTACTATGAACACGAAAAACATATATATAAAAGCAAAAACTAGTTTGCTTATGCTTGTCGCGATGTTCTTTACTACTTCTTGTGAAGACTTTTTGGCAGAGCAACCTAGTACTTTAATCGATTCTGATTACGTCTATACAACGGAGGACGGCTTAAAATCAGGTGTAGTTAGTTTATACAAATTTAATAGAGATAGATACGATAACGGGACCGAAGACTTTATGGGAGGCGTATTACTGCCGTCTAGAAGTGATTTAGCTTTCAATAGGTCTGGTTATACTGGATTAGTAGGAAGGTATGAAAGAGCGGTATCACCTATTGATTTAGGTTCAAATTTTGCATCAAATCTATTTTGGAAGCATTTCTATAAAATAACAAGTAAGGCAACTGATATCATCAATGCCGCTGAAGTTATTACAGGAATTGATGAGGCTTCTAGAAACCAGATTATTGCTGAAGCCAAGTTTTTTAGAGCTAATTCTTATTTCTATTTGTACCGCATGTACAATAACATTTATGTAACTACAAAGTCCGTAACGGTAGATAATGCCTTTGATGTAATTCAAAACAAATCGTCTAAAGAAGAGATTTTTGCATTATTGAATAGTGATTTAAACTTTGCTATTGAGCACCTAGATTGGAAGGTACAATTTGGACGTGTTTCAAAAGGAACTGCCAAACATGTAAAAGCAAATGTTGCAATGTGGGAAGGAAACTGGGAAGAAGCAAAGACTCAGGCTCTATCTGTTATTGAAGATCCAAGTAGTCCACACAAATTAGTAGCATCAACTGCAGATGTGTTCAAGGGAGATAGAAATAACTCTGAGCAACTATTTGTAGTGCAATCAATGGACAATGTTTTGGGTGGAGGATCAGCAACTATGCTTAACGCTAATTTTGTTACTCAATATTTCCAGATTCCAGGAATTGATGCAGATGTAAATCAAGGTGGAAGAGGGTTTTCAAGAGTTTTACCCAATTTGTATTTATTGGGACTTTTGGCACAGGATCCTAACGATACGAGAGATGATAATACCTATTTTAGGTTAAAGTATTTTTACAATACCGGATCAGATACTGGTAAAGAAATTGACATTTACCAACCAATCACCGACCTGAAGAATCCAAGTAAAACTTACACCACTTATTACCAAAGATTGCATCCATCATGTCTTAAATATGCTCAGGAAGATGATGATCCCAACTCATATCTTCAGCGAAGCAATATCATGGTATATAGATTGGCTGAAACATACTTAATTGCCGCAGAAGCTATATTAAGGTCTGGTAGTGGTGATCCATTGCCTTACATTAACGCAATTAGAAAAAGAGCAAAAGCAGCTGAACTCACAAGTGTGACTTTACAAGATATTCTTGATGAGAATGCTCGTGAATTGGCTTTTGAAGGTGAGCGTTGGTTTACATTAAAAAGAATGGGTTCTGAGGTCTTGAATCGTCAAATGAGAACATATGCGGGAGATGGAGAGTATTTCCCTAACTACTTTGGAGACATAAAAGATCCAAGAGTAAACTGGCAAGACCATTACATTAACTTCCCTATTTTTCAGGAAGACTTGGACTTGCTTGGCACATCTTATCCTCAAAATGATGGATACTAAGCATATTGCGAAATATATTTATTAAGAGAAAAATCTAAAGGTTGAGATACCACCTTTAGATTTTTTTTTCATTTAAAGCGTTCATTCACATATGACTCAGGGCTGACTTGAGTTTGATTTTAATTTATACTAAGATGAATTTTCTTTATATTTTTCTCATAGGATTAAATCTCATTGGTTGCAATAATGCCATAACTCCACCCATGAAATTTGCAGATAATGGAGTAGTGGCACACCGTGGAGCTTGGAAAGCGAAACAACTGCCCGAAAATTCGATAGCAGCTTTAAGACATGCTATAGATTTAAATTGCACAGGTTCTGAGTTTGATGTAAGAATTACAGCAGATTCAGTATTAATCGTAACACACGATAATGATTGGCACGACCTAATTATTGAAGAAAACAGCTATTCAGTTTTATCCAAAATCAAACTGTCGAACGGAGAAACACTTCCTACCCTCAGAGACTATATTTTGGCAGGAATGGAGAATAATAACTCAACTGGTTTGGTGTGTGAACTAAAACCAGCCTCCTCAAAAGAAATGAACTTGTTGGTTGCAGAAAAAAGTATAGCTCTAGTAAAAGAGTTAAAAGCGGAACCATATATTCTTACTTATATCAGCTTTAGCTACGATATCCTGAAAAGAATATTGGAGCTAGACCCAAATGCAAATACGCAATACTTAAATGGTAGTAAATCACCAGCACAATTAAAAGAGGATGGAATTGCTGGCCTCGACTATGAAAAAAGTGTTTTTAAGAGAAAACCTGAATGGATATCAAGTGCTAAAGAACTGGGACTAGCCTTAAATGCTTGGACTGCAAATACGCAAGAGGACTTAGATTGGTTAGTAGCAAATAAGTTTAATTTTATTACTACAAATGAGCCTGAGTTACTTTTTGAAAGGTTAAAGGCAAGTCCAACTCAAAAGGGTTATGAGCTGGTATGGAGCGACGAATTCAATTACAAGGGCAAACCAGATAGTACTAAGTGGGCATATGATTATCGCTTTATCGCAAACCAAGAAAAACAATATTATACAGATAGCCCGAAAAATGCTCGTGTGGTAAATGGTCATTTGATCATTGAAGCTCACAAGGAGCAGGTTGTAAACGAACTCTATAACGATCCAGAAGTATTAAAGAAAAGTTACCTTAAATATGCTGCTAAAGATCAATATGCCAATTATTCATCTGCACGACTGAAAACACAAGATATGGCTTCGTGGCAATATGGACGTATAGAGGTGAGGGCAAAACTTCCTAATGGGAAAGGGCTATGGCCGGCAATATGGATGTTAGGTGATAATGTAAAAGAATTAGGTTGGCCCAAAGGTGGTGAAATTGATATCATGGAATATGTTGGATTCAAACCGGATTCTATTTTTGGAACAATACATACTCAAGCTTATAATCATACAAAGGGAACTCAGAAAAGTAAATGGATTCATATAGATGAGCCAAATGAGAAATTCCATGTCTATGCAATGGAATGGAATGCTGAAAAAATGTCTTTTTTGTTAGATGGAGAAGTATATTTTGAAATAGAGAATGAGCATAAAACCATAAATGAGTGGCCTTTTGATCAAAAGTTTCACTTGATTCTTAATGTAGCCGTAGGTGGTTCACTGGGAGGACAAAAAGGAATAGACAACAGTGTATTTCCTCAAAAAATGACCGTTGATTATGTTAGAGTGTTCCAGCTTAAAAATTGATAAGGATTCTTAATTCTATTTTTCCGATCATTTTTAAATCAGAATGTTTTTTGGTTTGTCTTAAAATACTGAAATTACAATACACTTGACAGAAATCTCAACAATGGAAATTTTACAAAAGGATGATGGTAAAAAAGGTAGTTTTTATGTGGAGCAGGATAATGTAAAACTAGCTGAAATGACCTATGTGTGGGCGGGTACTGATAGGATTATTATTGACCATACGGAAGTAAAAGATGCATTGAAAGGTCAAGGTGTAGGAAAGCAAATGGTTGTGAAAGCAGTGGAATTTGCCAGAGCGAAAGGAATCAGTATTGTACCCTTGTGTCCTTTTGCAAAAAGTGTTTTTAAGAAAGTAAAAGAACTAAATGATGTACTCTAAACTATTATAGACATGGATAAAAAAAATATTGTAAAAGAATACACGAATGGGGAAACCACTGTAATATGGCAGGCTGGTAAATGTACACATTCGGGAAATTGTGTGAGAAACTTATCTTCAGTTTTTAAGCCCAAAGAGCAACCATGGGTTCAAATGGATAATGCAACTACACCCGAAATAATTGCTACTGTAGGGAAGTGTCCATCTGGTGCACTTAGTATTAAATAATAAATTCACATTTTTTTAGAATTTCGAGCTATTTACAAAATTAAGGTAGCTGGGAGTAGTACGTCGTATGGAAGGTAATAATGAGTAAAATGAACCTCAAGCAAAACAAAGAAAACGCAATCGCATTTTATAAAACAGCTTATGAGGGAAACCCCAAAGGGGCGATTGATAAGTATGTTGGTAGCGAATATATTCAACATAACCCAGCGGTTGCAAATGGGTTTAATGGATTTATTGATTATTTCGAAAAAATGCAAAAAGAATATCCCAACAAGTCAATAGTGTTTGTTCGTAGTATTGCTGAAGGTGATTTAGTCGCTCTACATACTCATCAAACTTGGCCAGGAAATGACCAATATGTAACAATGGACTTTTTCAGGTTTGATGAAAAAGGAAAGATATGTGAGCATTGGGACGCCATCCAGCAAATCCCTGAAACTTCGGCAAACCCAAATACGATGTATTAAACCATTTTTATAAAATAATATTCACAAAAATGAATCCGCAAGTAGATCAATACCTAGGAAGACTTGAAAAATGGCAAGAAGAACTTACCATACTGAGGAATATTCTTTTGGATTGTGGACTAGAGGAGCAATATAAATGGAAACAACCCTGTTACGCTTATAAGGGCACTAATATCATTATAATTGGCTCATTCAAGACAAGCTGTATAATAAGTTTTTTCAAAGGCACGCTTTTGAATGATCCTAATAAAGTTTTAGAAAGCCCTGGAGAAAACTCGCAGGCAACAAAGTGGATTAAGTTTACGAGTTTAAAGGAAGTTGTGGATTTAAAAGACACTATTAAGGCTTACATATTTGAAGCCATTGAAATTGAAAAAGCGGGTTTAAAAGTAGAGATGAAGAAAAGCAAAAACTTAGACTTACCTGAGGAGTTGCTTTTAAAATTCAAAGAAAAATCAGCTTTTCAAAAAGCCTTTGAAGCTCTTACACCCGGGAGGCAAAGAGCGTACAATTTACATTTCACTGGGGCGAAACAGTCAGCAACACGCACAGCCAGAATAGAAAAATACGAAGAGCGAATTCTTGCAGGAATAGGCATTAATGACTGCACTTGTGGTCATACCAAAAGAAAACCTACCTGTGATGGTTCTCACAAATACCTTTAAACTTCAAGTCGAAAAGTTGTGCCTTTGCCTAAGCTACTTTCAAAACTGACTTTCCCTCCAAGTTCTTCCATTATCCTTTTCACAATAGAAAGCCCAAGGCCGGTTGAATTTTCTCCTTCGGTTGGCTTGGTGGAAGTTTGACCATACTTGGAGAATATTTTAGCTTGTTCATCTTTTGCAATCCCCACTCCATGATCCCGAACTGCGATTATAGTTTTATCATTTTCATTCATTACGTTCACTAGTATTTCGGAGGATCTGTGAGAGAACTTAAGTGCATTGGAGATAAGATTTTCAAGAGCTCTTCTAAGTAGCTTTTGATCACTCAAGATTTGAGTGCTTTGTGCGTTATTTTCAAATTTGATCGTAATATCCTTGCCATTTGCTGCTGGTGCGAAATCCGCAATAAGCTCTTTACAAAAATCTATTATGTCAAAGTTCTGTAAATCGACCTGATGGTTGTTTATTTCCATTTGCTCAATATCCAATATATCGTTGATGAGGTTTTGACCATAGACCGCCATTTTCTCTATTGCTTCTACAGATTCCGCAACTTTAAGTGGCGACTTATTGAGGTTGTCGGCAAGTGTTTTGTTCCACATGCTGATCGCATTAAAAGGGCTCCTGAGATCATGAGAAACGATGCTGATTAGGCTATTCTTTTCTTCGTTAAGTTCCGTTAGCTTATCCTTTTGTAGATTGATCAATTCATTTTGATGAATTAGAACAGCATTCTTTTTTCGGTTTTTGTTTAGAGCAAAACCAATAACTCCAAGTAGGATTGCCAATAGAGCTATTCCCGCCCAAAAGAAAATTTGTTTCTGTTCTTCGGCACCAAGCTTATCGTTTAAAAGGATATTTTCTCGTTCTCTTTGTTCAGCATTAAATTCCTCCCTCAGTTGGTTGATTTGATCATTGCTTTGTTCGTTGATGTATTCCTCTTTTAGATTATATGCTTTCCGTTGAAAATCAAGAGCTTTTTCGAAGTTTTCGAGACCTTCATAAATAATACTTAAAGCCAGGATTGACTCTGCTTTTCTTTGTTTTGATTCTAACTTTTCTGCAATTGCAAGGCTTCTATTTGCTGCATCCAAGGCTTGATTAAACTGTTTTTTGCGAATTTTAATATCGCTTAGGTTAGTTAAATTATGCCATAAATCTGCAAATCTGTTTTTCTTTTCTGTGAAGTCAATATTCTCTTGAACTTGTTTCTCAGCCTCGTCATACCTTCCTAGTGAAATGAGGAGTGCGGCTGTGTTTATTTTCAAATTGGCGATAGCAAGAGAGTCTCCAAGTAGCTCTTTAATCCTCATGGACTTTGTATACATAATAAGGGCACTGTCAAGTTCGCCTTTCTTTTTGTATACGATTCCTAAGTTGTTGTAAAAGGCAGATTTCCGTTTAGGGTTTTCTAGGGAGTCTGTTTTGAGAAAACCCTGAGTAAAAACATTTCTTGCTGCATCAAGCTGATTGGTATTAAGGTAAATACTCCCAAGGTCAGTAAGAGCTTGAAGCTCTTCACTTTTGTAATTGTTATTTCGAGCCTCATTTAAGAAGTTGAGATAATGGCCAATGGATTTGTCATAGTTACCGGCGTACTCTTCATACCAGCCCATGAAACGATCGTAGTAAATCTCCCCCAAATGGTAACCAATCGTTTTCCCGTCTTTTTTTATTTGGTTTGCCAATATAGGCAAAGAGTCTTTTTTACTCTCATCCATTTCCAGGGCCTTGTAGATGAGTTTATCTACAGTTTCAATAGTTGGTTTTTGGGCAAAAGTAGATAGACCGAAGATACTCAGAACCAAAAAGAGGATTAATTTATACATGCTGTGATAAGGGTTACTAACAAATATAAAAATTACCATGGATTGTCAAGGTCAGATTTAATCTAGTGGTCTGAAAATCACCAAATACACGATAGTTATCAATAGTTCTTAGATGTACCTTTGAGTTAAACCGTACACCTAAGATCATGAAAACTTTTCAAATTATTACATGGCTCCTATTTTCATCTATATCTACGTTTGGTCAAATAGAAATTGAGGCAGAAAAAAAAGCGATGGAGCCATTGCCCAATAGGCAGGCAAAGATTAAATCGAGTGATAATAAACCATTCTGGATAGGAACAGGGGGACATGCTCATATTCATTTGGATAGTAGTAGCAACCATAAAGTTGGAATAGGTGTAGGGGTAAATAGCACGAGCAATCCTGCTGCCCCTATAGGCTTTACCGAGCACGCAAAACTGCATATTCGTCATAAAGGTGGTGTGGGTAGTCAACTTCAGGCATCAAAAGGCCCTCATTTACTCCTTGATGAGGCAACTGCTAATCGTTCGGCAATTTTGCGTTTTAGACAATCTACTATTGAAAGCGATGAAGATGGCCTTAACCAAATGGTCCCCGGAGCTAGGTACTGGGATATTCGAGGCTTTGCAAATTCGACTAATCCAGTTGTTCCTTGGGGAGACGAGTTACTTTTTATCAATTCTGGATTGGAACTTCCCGTTTTAAGTATAGCAGGTACGGGTGCAATTGGGATTAACAAACAAGTGCCCGAAAGGTCCTTACACGTAAATGGTGGAGCTTTAATTCAAAATGACTTATTCGCAGATTCCAAACTTGAAATAAAGGCGAGCTCTTTTGCAATATTAGAACTTGGTGAAAAAGGAAGCAATTTGGGTTATGGAGAAATAAAATATGAAATAGGAAGCGATGCAATGATTTTTAATACCGATGGTGGAGATTTTGGTATCAAAATCAAGGATAACAAACTAGCAGTTGGTGGAAATACAAGTTTTAATCCTACCTCTACATTAGATGTCCACGGCTATAGCCAGTTGGGAGAAAGTGCTCCAAAAATTAAAATGGAAGAACTAAGCATAGTTATGCCACCAGCTAATTCAGTGGCTCAATCATATACCTTACCTGTAGATGCCTCCAAAATTTTGAATTTGGTCGTAGTAGTGGAAGATGACGATGCCATACCGGTGAGATATTATACAGCGGCCTCTTTTTATGCTGGGGCAAGATTTAGCTATTATTTTACAGGAACGAGTTTAATCATAACAACTTTTGGCCAAGACCCAGCATTGTCTGGCTTTATTGGAAATGATCCCGCTAAGGTCTTTATTACATACAAGGAATAATAGTTTTCTATTTATCGGTCAGAAAATCATTAATTACACGATGTTCTTGAGCTGATGTTATTGTGAACTTTGGATTATAACTAAACAGTATAATCCATGAAAAATTTAGTCATAATTATTTTTTTAATTTTCTGCACTTCAGAAGTTTTTAGTCAAGTGTATGTAGGGCCAGAGGAAATTATTAGTCCCGCTATGCCCAAAAAGCAGGCAAAACTTACATCGAGTAATAACAAGCCATACTGGATAGGAGTAGGTGGATATCCACATATCCATTTAGATAGTAGTTCAAATCATAAAATCGGAATTGGGGTAGGGCATAAAAGCGGAAATACGTTTTTGCACCAAACAATTTTCACTGAACATGCAAAAGTACATATCAGGCATGAAGGCGGGCCAGGGAGTGATTTTCAGAATCAAAAAGGGCCTCATTTGTTACTGGATGAATCCACCGCTGATAACCCAGCAGTAATTCGATTTAGACAATCAACTTTAGAGACTACCCCTACATCTGGTGGGGCTGAAAAAATGACACCTGGCTTAAGGCATTGGGATATAAGAGCCTTTGCCAATGGAGAATCGTTAGGACAAGATGAGTTCCGAATTTTAAATTCAGGAGCAACGGAGGATTTGGTCAATATTGATGGTGACGGACAATTTACATTTACAGGGGAAGGAAATACTTTAATGGAGTTGAAAGGTCCGGCAAGTAGTGATAATCTAATAAAATTTGAGTTTGGAAAGGCAGGATCAACCAATGGTGGAAAAATATGGTACAATCCGATAAATAATAGAATCCAATTCTTGACTGGATCAAAACGCTCCTTAGAATTAGATGATGGTCTTGTAAAAATCGGGAGTGATGTAAAAGCACCCAAAATTAAGACGTGGTTTGAAACTGTTACTACTTCTACAACAGCTGGTGTAGGCCTCAATTATGCATTCTTACCTGCTCCAGAAGATAAAATACTTTCCGTGTCGTGTATGATAACAGGCGAAGATGGAGTTACAGGTCAGATTTATGCATTTTCCATAGATGGCACCACTATTAGTTTTGAATCATTCGGATCGAATTATTTAGGAAAAGAAATTAGAATGTTTGTAACCTACACTGAATAAACACCATGAAAACAACAGAAAAAATAAGAATAGGTGGGCATCAGTTTGCCCACCCTTCTAACATCATGAAATTAGTAGCTTCTGAAAATTACACAACTATTCTTTTCAAAACTGGTAAGAAAATAATGGTAGCAACTACACTAGGGAAACTACAAGAACGGCTTGCACCCTTTGGTTTTTGCAGACCAAATAGGCAAACAGTCGTCAATATGAATTACATAAGCCAGCTGGTAGAGAAAGAAAGTGTTCTCACTCTCCGTATGAAGAATAAGGAGAATCTTATTGTTTCTAAGCGTAGGATAAGAAATATGAAAGCTATTTTTTCGGATACAACTATCGGATAAGTTGCTCTTTGGGTCATTTATTTAGATCTAAAAATTGCAAACGAGACCTCAACTGGAAATTTTGCTGCTTAAATTCTTTTCTTCACAAAAAGCACTGAGAAAAAAGAAAATGAAAAAAAAAGCTGCACTTCTGGGTGCTGGAATCAATATTTTAAACAAATATAACCCAATTGGGTGAGGTCAATTTACGATAATGTTTGGCAGTTTTGGGTAAACTATCATCACATGATCTTGAATTGGGAAAAATCGAAATCGGCCTTAATATTATTATTGCTATTTGCGTTCAACTTATCGCAAGCTCAGGTCGTTCTTTTGAAAGATATCAAAACTGGAACCGGACAAAGCTTTATGGAAAAGCCAGTAGTCTTCAATGGGAAGTTATATTTTCAAGCAAGTGGCGATAATTTTTCACTGTCTGGGATATTTGAAAGTGACGGAACAGCTATAGGCACTACTCTGTTCCATGGAGAACTTTATACCGACGAACTTACTGCTGCCGCAAGTTTTCTGGCTTGGAGCGGCTCACCGCCATCTGGAACGGGTTCAAGAATATGGAGATCAAACAATGGTGTAGTTGAATACCCAGGTAATACAAATAATTTTTGTTCTACTCTTTTTGCCTACCAAAATGAGGTCTTCTTTAATGGTTCTACTTTTTCCAATGGGTCAGAATTATGGAAATTGAAAAGTACGGGTTCTCCAGAGGCAGTCATAGAATTACCATCATCTAATTCACCTTCTTCCTTAAATCCATCACGATTTACGAATCATACTGACGGTTCTTTCTATTTTTTATCATGGAGAATCAATGGATCTTGTTCCCTGTGGCGTTCGTCGGGAGAAACAGCCAATACTTTTAAAATCATAGATTGTCCTTATACGAACGAAATATTCTCAGCTGGTAATTATATCTATTTCTTTACAAGAGATGAAGCACCTTTAAACTCAGGTCTTAAACAGCTCTGGGTATCTGATGGCACCAATGCTGGGACTCATGAGATCATGGATTTTGGTGCAGGTTACCCTGTGACCACTCAATATGCTGAATTAAATGGAAAATTCTACTTTTTTGCTCCTGAACCTGATAATTCTTATGAATTATGGGAGTCCGACGGAACTGCAATAGGAACTTTTCCAGTAAGCAATATTGATATAGATGGGGGATTTCCTACTTTTCTTGGCAAAGTTGGCAATGAATTGTTTTTCAGTGCTGCCAATTCAAGCTTAGGACCCGTACTGTATAAGTTCAATCATCTTTCAAGTACTGTTACTTTATTAAAAGATATCAATACAGTTTCTACTACTAGCGGTGATATGGGAGTTGGAGTTCAATTTCTAAATAAACTTTACTTTACAGCCGACGATGGTATAAATGGAATAGAACTATGGCGTACTGATGGCTCCAGTTCAGGAACCGAGTTAGTTGCTGACATAAACCCATCCGGTAATTCAGAAATTAATCACCTAACAGTTTTGGGCAAGCGTTTGATTTTTGTCGCGTATGACCCCATTTATGGATATGAGCCCAGAGTTTATACGGATCCAATGGATCCTCCTTGTCCCTCGACATTGGCTTTATCGGGTTTAAGTACCCAAATGATATATGAAGCAGCATTGTCTATAGAAAGTACGCAAGAAGTTCCTGTTAGCTTTAATTCAAATTATTATTCACCCTCTATTCTTCTCAATCCAGGTTTCGTCACAAATAATATGGCAGTTTTTAGAGCGGAACCGCTAGGCTGCGATTAACGCATTTAAAATGATCCTAATCACCTATAATTCAAAGCCAATATCACCCAAAAACCGAGACTACAGTTTGATATAAAAAAACAACTTTAATTCATATACATCAAAAAAATATAATACCTTCTTATCTATAATTGCAATGCGATTTTTGCATTATCCATAATCTGAACACCGGGGTCATTAGCATCTAATAGTGATTCCTCCGTCAAAGACCAAGAATTGTTAAAGTCAGATTTGTTAGAGGTAAGCAATAGATTGGAATTGGTTAATGGTGCAATAAAGTCTCCGATAAAGATAATGAGTTTTCGAATCATTTATTGAGTGATGTTTTATGTAAAAACATTCAACTTAACGCTAAATTAAACTCTCTGGATAAAGGAGGATTAGGATCGAATTAGTTAATACAAAGTCTTAAAATAGCGGCTCAATCAAACCAGTCTACTATCAATCACCAATTTTTTGGTTTCTATAATTGTGATACTTGATGCAAGTTCATGTATGGGATTGATAATTAAATTTCTTTCTTCTGGAAAAATAATGCTAGGTACATCAAAATAAAGATGCTCTTTTGCTTTCAGAATTTCGTTTCCTTTGGAACGAGCATCATCTAAAGTTTCAAATATTGGGTACTTGTTTATGGGTTCAGGTATTTCAATCGAAATAACTTTGTACTCAGCTTGAGAGACGAGTTCTAATGGTAAGTGTGCAATTAGTTCAAGAAAAGCCAAGGATCTATGAGTAGATGTATAAAGTGCATATATCCCTTCTGAATTCCATCGGCCACCAAAAAGGAATGAGCCCCTTCCACTTAGATCTTCTGCATATTCACTTTTTGCGATGCGGTAAACTATCATGTGTACACTCCGTGCTCTATACGACCTAGAATTTTATAGAGAATGTTGAGACCAAAAGTTGTGTCTAAAAAATCCATAGGTTTTTTAAACTGTAAGGCCATTAATGGGCTTTGCAACCATATCGCAAGTGCCTCTTGCCCACCAAGCACTCGAGTACCTTGTTTAGCAAATGCAGTGAGCTCCATTACTCGCTCTGATTTAGAAATATCTAAAAGTTCGTCATCATCTTTGCGTTGTAGGTTTCTTAAGCTGCTATGGAGGCATTCGCTTATTTTCTCTTGAGTAAGTCCCAAATACTCAGAAAGGACTTTAATGCTAGATTTCTCAACACCTTGCCTAGTTACTTTCATAAAGGCAGTATCATCAGACTCAAACGCGGTGTTTCCATATAGAATTCCAAGGAAAGGGCTTGGTCTATGATAGGCTACAAGCGGCTCTTCTAATGTATGTTTGTTTGACTTCTTACTTCCCATACTCAAATATACGACAATTTGTGTTATTTTTAAACAATATGTCGCATTTCTATTTTTTAACCTCTTCCATTCCATTAATCCATTCTTTTACTAAAGCTACTCCTTCAGTATGAATTGACACTCTGCCAATTTCTGGCATCATTACTCCTGGATTCACAGAATTCATGCGGTAAGCAATAATTGATTCTTCCCCATGTCCTGGAAAAATTGCGAATTTATGTTCACCAGCTCCTATTCCAGCTGCAACGGGAGATTTTAAAACACCCCAATGAAATGGGTCATTTTCCTCGTAGTTTAAATACAATCCAGATGTGGATGCGGGACCTTGAAGGTTGTGGCAGTGACTACAATTAGCGTCTAAGTAAGACCTAGCTCTGTCACCTTTACTAGATTTATCGTTATCCATTGCGAATAAAGTAGGGTAGGAGTCCCCTTTATTATATCCTTTCAAATAACCCATTGAAGTCCACTTTTCTAATTGGTTCATTTTTGTTCCATCTGAATAAGTTAGCTCATTATTGAGCTGCTTTATTTTAGGCCCAATTGGTTTAAATTCATCATTTTGGTTATGACAGCTTTTACATTGATTTTTGTTAGGCATGGCATATTTAATGTCGTGATCACCTTTTTCATCTTTCCAATGAACATCATAAATACCTCCTGTTACTTTATACTTTGCATCAGTTTGCTCATCGTTCCATACATATGGAAATGCCTTCCAGCCGTCTTCCATTTTAACCAAAAGTCTGGTTTCTATTATTCTTCGTTCTCCTTCTGGTTTAGAAAAATCAGATGGGTAGTAGAAATTTTTGACCAAAATAGACTTATTAGGAAAGTTAAAAGGCTCATTTGGTTGCGAAATGTCCATTTCTGCCGCAGTACCTTCTGGCATCCAAATAAATCTAGATTTTTTGGCATAATCTGTAAAAAGTGGTGAAATGGGTTCATACTCCAATACACCGTCATTGGCAGTAAGTTGTTTTAATTCTCCTTTAAGTAACCCATATTCCGATAAAGTTTTTAAAGGAAATAATGCAAAATCCAATTGAGATGGATGTACTTCTTTTTTATTCACAAAACATGATGTGATATAAACACTTCCTACAAATAAAACTAAACACAGAACCAGAGCTTTTCTCATATTTTAATTTTCGAAACGTTTGTTTTAACTGCTATACTACAATTGAAATTTTCAACATCATTTGCGACTTTTATCCCTGAAATATTTCCATCAGCTGGGATTACAAGTCTTGAAAATCTTAAATCAGAAAGTGATTCTTTGATACAAATGTTCATAGGGTTTTTTGATGCATCCCCCTCTGTGATACCATCGTATAGAATATCTTGGGTTTTAAAGCATTTTGCAGCGATCAATTTTCCCAAATCTTTACTTACATCAGGTACTCCAAATTTCCTTTCATAGGTATTGTCGTGAATTGAAATGTTTTTAACGTAAGGACTCCAGCCTTCGTGTGTTGGTATAGGTAAATCAGTAATGTGATAGCTCGCGATAGAAACTGAAGAAGTTTTGTGATTCAATATCTGATTGTTGAATACTTCAACGCTGTCACCAGCAAAAATTACAACGCCACTACCTGGAGGAATCATAGAAATGGGGTTTCCATTTTCACTTGCTTCTCCCAAAGCAAAATTATCATGGTTGTTTTCTTCTATTTTGTTGTTGTAAATCTTGGTATTTTTGCCCCATGGTTTTGGCAAACCTGGTAGGTTGAAAACTAAAATTCCAGCAGTATTATTGAAAGCATGATTGTCATAAACTTCAGCATTATCCGAGTTTTCGATTTCAATACCTGCTACATTTTCAAAAACATAATTGTTCCTAACAATAATGTTTTTAGACTGGCCAACGTATATTCCTGCATCTCTACTATGCGAAACTTCACAATTCTCAATTAATACGTCTTCACACTGAACGGGATAAATTCCGTATGTTCCGCTTTTGGCAAGATCCGAGTGCGACCAAGTTGTGTTTACGTCTCTAAATGTTAAACCCTTACAATGTTGCGTTTTGATATCATCTCCTGGTGCGTCTATTACAGTGAATCCTTCTAATGTAATGTTATTACCAGCTACTTTCATTCCCTCGCCACCTGTACTGAGGTTCTTGAAAGATAAAATGCTCTTTCGCATTCCAGCTCCTTTTACTGTAACATCATTGACAGCATCAAGAATGAGTTGAGTATTCAGCTCAAAATATCCTTCGGGAATACTTACTGTACTTCCGTCCTCAGCTTCAATAAATGCGGCAACCAAAGCTTCAACTTCTTCTTCATTGGCAACCCTAAGGTCCGCTGTGTCTACTGACTTTGTATTTGAATTACTGGAACATGAAAAAAACAATATTCCTAGAGAAAGGATTAACAAACTGATTCGCATAATATGTTTCGATTAGGGTTAAAAGAGTCCAAAATTAGAAAATATTGAACAAGATTAATTTGACAAATGTCAAAAAACGAATCTGATGCTAAATATGAATATGTGCTACTTTACACTTTTTTAGCTCTAATTCGGCTAAGTGTTTCTATCGAGATGCCTAAAAAACTAGCAATATGACTAACCGAGATACGATTTGACACCTCTGGTTGTGTTTTAATCAATAACTCGTATCGCTCTGTAGCAGAAAGATGATGAAAGCCATGAGCATATTTCTCACTTTTGATAAAATACTGCTCTACAATGATTCTTCCGAGCCTTTCCATCTCTGGAAAGAGGTCATACATTTCGAATAAATCATCTCTTTTTAACTGTAATAATGTACAGTCTTCAAGAGCTTGTAAGCCTGTGTAACCTTTCTCCGAGGATAAAAAACTAGCCAGACAAACTGCTATATCACTTTCAAAGCCGAACCAAGCGGAAATGTCATTTCCTTTTTGATTTACAAAAAACTCTCTTACAGCTCCTGACTCAATTATGTAAAGGCTATGTGAGACTTCGTTGGGATGATCAAATATTTCTTTTTTAGAAATAGAAATTGGATGAAGTTTGGAAACTAAATGGTCGACAGCCTTTTGACTAAGCTTACTTATTTCTTGTAAGTGATTAATGAGCGTTTTCAAAAATTGCTTTACTTTAGGCTTTTAATCTGCCCCTAAACTTATGAAAACAAGTTTTCTTATCCTACTTTTTGCTAGTGCATCTGCTTTCAGTTTTGCACAAAAACCAACTCAATCCATACGAGGAATTGTAAAGGATAAACTAACTAAACAAGTACTGCCAGGAGCTTCTGTTATTATTCAAAATACAGAGCCACAAAAAGGTGCACTTACAAATGAAAACGGGGAATTTTTAATTGAAAATGTGAATGTTGGTCGGCACGATGTTAAAGTGCAATTCGTTGGTTATGAGCCTTTTATTTCGCAAGGACTTATACTTCAAAGTACCAAAGAATTATACCTCGAATTTGAATTAACAGAAGGTAGTATTAAGACTGAAGAGGTAATCGTAAGTGCCTCTAAAAATGCTTTTGAACCATTAAATAATTTATCTGTAGTAAGTACACGATCGTTTACATCAGAAGAAACCGAACGTATGCCTGGCGGTGTAAATGATCCAGGTCGTGTGGCTTTATCTTATCCCGGTGTGCAGAGAGGGCAAGATGATGCCGAAAATCAAATTGTGGTAAGAGGAAACTCACCAGTTGGTATTTTATGGCGATTAGAAGGCATAGATATCCCAAACCCAAACCACTTTGCAGTTGTGGGTTCTTCTGGAGGTGGAGTTACTATTTTTAGTGCCCAGCTTTTAGCAAAATCAGATTTTTCAACTGGAGGGTTTGCCGCAGAGTATGGAAATGCAATTTCTGGAGTGTTTGATGTGAGATTTAGACAAGGTAATTTTGAAGATAGACAGCACAGAGGTAAAATCGGCATATTGGGGCTCGACTTTGCAACAGAAGGTCCATTACAAAAAGGAAAATCGTCGTATTTGATTAATTACAGATATTCTACTTTAGGTTTATTAAGTTCTATGGGATTCAATTTAGTGGGCGAGCGAGTTACAAATGACTTTCAGGACCTTTCTTTTAATCTTGTTTTTAAAGGAAAGAATAATAAATCGCAGACTACATTCTTCGGTATAGGTGGTTTATCAGAAGAGCGATATTATCCTGTGGAGCTAGCTGAAAATAGGAATCCAAGGGTTCTAAATAATTTTGAAGACAGAAGACGTCCCGCAAATATGGGTGCTACTGGTTTTACACATACCTACTTGCCTGATAATAAGTCCTATATTAAAGTTGTAGGTGCTCTTGTTGCTAGTAATCAGTCTAGGTTTAGTGATACATTGAGTGATACAAATGCTCGATTTAGATATGATACTCAAGAATATCGTGACACTAGATTTGTAACTTCAGCCATTTACAATAGGAAGTTAAAAGAAAAGCTTTCAGTAAAAACTGGATTAATTTATAACGAAATATTCTTCGACTTCCTGAAGAATACTTTACCAAGAAACAGCCTTTTGGATATTAATTTAGATCAAAGGTTTATCAATGTGGAAGGGAAAGGAAACACAAGGACATTGCAACTATATACTCAGTTTAGTATGTCTCCAACTGATAAGTTTACTGTAAATGCAGGCTACCATATAATGTATTTAGCGGCAAGCAATAAAACTGCTGTAGAACCAAGAGTGTCAATGCAATTCGTACCTCAGGCAAATCAAAGAGTTAGTTTGGCTTATGGACTACATAGTAGAGTTTTACCACTTATGACTTATTTTGTTACCGACAGCATTGGGAATTACCTCAATCCCGATTTAGATTTTATAAAATCCCATCATTTCGTTGTAGCGTACCATTTATATACCAAATCTAAAATGAGGTTTAGTGCCGAAACTTACTATCAAAACCTATATAATGTTCCTGTAAATGTAGACCCTACCTCAAACTATTGGTTACTCAACAATAGTAGCGATTTTCCCACTTTCGAAGCGGAAAGTAAAGGAACCGGTGAGAATTACGGTTTAGATTTAGCGGTAGAAAAGATGTTTTCTAACAGTTATTTTTTCTTAGTAACTGGATCCCTTTTGAACTCAACTTTTGCAAAGGCCGACGGAATAAAATACAATTCAAGATTTAATACTAGATTTTCTTCGAGTTATACTTTGGGGAAAGAGTTTTCATTTAAAAAAGGAGGAATTCTGCAAATAGGAGGGCGATTCTTATTTAATGGCGGATTTAGATACACACCTTATGATCCAATCCTATCGGCAGAAGCGGGTAGATACATTGAAAAAGCGGGTGCTTACAACGAAGGATATGTAGCTCCTTACCAAAGACTGGACACTAGAATCGCATACCGTTTTAACAAGCCAAAATTGTCTGGAAACATAAGCTTAGATATTCAAAATACTTTAAACAAACTGAATGCAACTAGTGTAGGTTATGTGGCCGAAACGAATACAACTGAACTTCAATACAGAGGAAGTGGACTAATACCTATTATTTCATTTCAATTTGACTTGTAAAGAGCTATATCAGTCCGTTTTCAACAGCAATTTTGACGAGACCTACAATATTGTCAACCCCAAGTTTGATCATGATATTTTTGCGGTGACTATCAATTGTGCTTACACTAACGAAGAGTTTTTCAGCGATTTGTGAACTTGACAATTCCTGAGCTACAAGTTTAAGTACTTCTTTCTCCCTAGTGCTTAGTAAGGAAATCATATTGTTTTTAGGGATAGTAACCGTGTTAAGTTCAATGTCACTTCCATACCTATCGCCAAAATATGTTTCCCCCTTAGAAAGTGCTTCTATTGCGTTACAAAGCTCATCGATAGGACTGTCTTTTAAAATATAACCTTGAAAACCATGTTGGCTAAGTTTATTAAAAAATCGATTACCTCGCATAAGGGTAAGGTAGAGGATCGGAAGTGATGGTTTTATTTGACGAATTTTTTTCAAAATTTGCTCAGGTGGCATATCGGGTAACTGAAGATCAAGAACTAGCACGTCAATTTCATGTTCTTCTAAATTATCGATTAAATTTGTGGCATTTTCAAATGTGGCAACAACTGTAAAGTGATCATTGAGCAGTCCCTCAAGTCCTTTTAAAAATATTTGGTGATCGTCAACTATAGCAATTTTGGTCATCGTGGTTTATTGGGTTGGTGATCCAAGGTGGCTTAGTTTAAATCTAGTTAATCCAAATCGAAATTGTGCAAATTTTCTTCATAAACATGATTTAGATAACTTCCGGAGTTAAAATTGTTTATTTCTACTAAGAATTAAACTGGTTTTATTAATCTTCACAATTCTATAAAATCATTGACAAAGCACTTTAGCTCTAGTATTTATGACTTTGAGGATGTAATTTTGAAAAGTATATGTCGAAAAGAATTAATTACCTTTTGCTATTATTTCTAATACCTTTAATCTCACATGGGGCAGAGGTAATCAGTTTTCCTAAGGAAAAGCAGCTCTTTTCTAGGGATACTAATAACAACGCAGATGTTCATTTTAAGATAAAGAATAATCAAGCCACACAAAGCCTTTTTTCTTTGGTAGGAATTGCAAATGGTGATACAATTTCCAGTTTATCTATGAGTCTAAATGCAAACGAGTTTTGGGAATTCAGCATACCAATAAGTGCTGGTCTGATCAATTTTAGTTTCTTTTTGTATGAAAAGCAAAATGCTGTATCCAATCTTGTGAAAAAGGCTGAGAATGTTGTTTGTGGAGATGTCTTCGTTATTTATGGTCAGTCCAATGGTCTTGCGATTTTCGGTGTTAGTGATTATGATACAACCTTGGACGATCAGTGGATTAGAAATGCGGAATTTTCAAATAACACTGATCTTATCTGGTACAATGGTAAAAAACCAAACTCATCTATGGGGGTACTTGGTTTATGGCTAGCAAAACAAACAGTAGATGGTCAAGAAGTCCCTGTTGCAGTTATAAATGGATGTCAAGGGGGACAAAATATCATAAACTTAGGTGAAAGAAATGAAATAAACCCAAAGGATAAAACGACCTTTTACGGTAAATTACTTTCCAGAGTAACTGACGCACTTTCGATAGGAAATATCAAGGGCTTTATCTGGTTTCAAGGTGAAGCAGAGACATCAGCAGGACCGCAAGCAATGCTGGACTATGGAGGAAAACTAGACACTTTGTATTCAAATATTATAAACGATTTTCCTCCAATCAATCATTTCGTTTTAATGCAGATAAATTTGTTGAAAAATGGAATAGGAGAGGCTGGAATTGTTAGGAATTTTCAAGCAAATTTTGAAATAAATAACCCCAAGGTAGATCGATTAGCTACAGTCGGAAAATCGTTTTGGTACGATGGTATACATTATAGTAGACAAGGTTATGAAAGCTTAGCTGAGATGCTATACATCTATTTTGACAAAAATGAATATTCCCCAGCTCCAGTACCTGGGTTTAAGTCTCCCCGATTACAAAAAGCAGTAAAAGATATTGGAATGAACCGGTTGAGGCTAATATTCGATGATAATCAAGAAGTGAGTATGGAAGAGTATTTATCTCGACCCTATGGCAGAAGGTACATAAATCCTTACATTTTCATAAATGGTCAAAATCATCAAATTCAAAGCTTCGAAAACATAGGGAACGAAATTCGCTTAGAAATTAATAATCTATCGGGGGCCAATAAAATTACTTATTTACCTAGTTTTTTCACTGATTCAAATTCACCTGGTTATGATGGGCCTGTTATTAAAAATGCAGTTGGTTTTTCAGCTTTGACTTTCTATGATTATCAAATTAAAGAATTATTACAAACCCCTTCTTACGACAAAGCTTTTTATAAAGAAAAAAAGTTAATGTTTCAACTTGCTCCCGGAGCTATTCAAAACTGCTTGGATTGTGTATTAAAAGTGGAACGAAAAAAGGCTGAGAGTGTAAATTACGAAAAGCGGGGGAGTGTTAATATAAACTCAAACTTGATAATCCTCGATACTTTTAATACTAATGAAACTTCGGAACAGAAATGGAACTATCGAATTGAATTAGAAAATCCATCTTATGTATCTTCTAAACTCTTATTTGATATTGATGTATGTGCGGAGATTAACTTAACCGAAAATCAAACCAATTTTGGAGAAATAAGAGGAAAGTTGTTAACTGGAGAGACCGTTTTAGATGAATCTATTAAAAATGTATTATTTGAAAGGTCTACCTCTTTACTTCAGGGCTTTGAGACTCAAGCAGGTAAAACAGTATCTATAGAACAAAGAAACTGTGTTGATCAATAGTCACGAATAAACCGTCAAAAGTTCGTTTTGCTTTGTAATAGCGGCTTTAAACTCTTCTTTCATCTTATTTATTAAGTCTTCTACTGGCATAACGTCATGGATTGTTGCAACACCTTGACCTGCACTCCAAAGAGTTTTCCAAGCTTTTGCTTCTGCCTTTTCGGTATCAAGCTCTTCGCCAAAGTCAACTTTTTTAGAGTCGTTCCACTTTTCTTTAGGGATTCCTACGCTTTCTAAACTTTTAGCCATGAAATTACCGTAAACTCCAGATACTGCAGCTGTATAAACGATATCAGTAGTTCCACTTTCAATGATCATTTCCTGATATGCCTTGTCTGCATTGGCTTCTGTAGTATTTATAAATCGAGTACCTAGATAAGCCAAGTCTGCACCCATTTGCATTGCGGATGCCACATCTTGGCCATCGCTTAGACATCCAGAAAGAAGTATTGTACCATTGAAGAAACTCTTAACTTCTTTAATAAAGGGAACTGGGTGTAAGGTTCCTCCGTGCCCTCCTGCACCTGCAGCAACTAAAATAAGACCATCTACTCCAGCCTCCGCGGCTTTCTCTGCATGACGCTTTTTGATGACGTCATGAAAAACCAATCCACCATAAGAATGTATCGCTTCTACTAAATCGCTGACCGCCCCTAGGGAGGTGATTATTAAGGGAATTTGATGCTTTACGGCAATTTCAACATCCGCCATAACACGAGGGTTAGTAGGATGTACAATAAAGTTTACTCCAAAAGGAGCAGCTTTTTTTCCTGTTTCTTGCTCCCAAGTAGCTAATTCGGTTTTGATTTTTATTACCCATTCTTCAAAACCTTCCGTGGTTCTTTGGTTCAAAGCTGGAAATGTACCTACAATTCCATTTTTACAACACTCTATAACTAGCTCTGGTCCCGAAATTAAGAACATTGGTGCCGCTACAACTGGTAAAGTTAGGTTTTTGAAAGGATTCATAGGTTTAGTTTTTGTATTGAAGTGTGTCGTGTTTGCTAGGTTAAATTACCTCCTTTTAAACCGCTTTCTAACTAGTTTTCCTATCCATAATTGGTCGAAAGAAAACTTTCCTGGCCCAGTGAGAAACAGTGTAATGTAAGAGATAAGGAACAGAAGTGCCTTTTCTTGTTTGGCTAGACCATCATTACCATGCACTATAAATGCCGCAACAGCCATTGTGAACATCAGTACAACAGAAGCTGGTTTAGTAAGAAAACCAAAAATTAAGAGAATTGAGCAAAAGAATTCAGCAAATACGGTGAGATAAAGTGAAAGTCCTTCACCGAGACCTAATGGATCGCCAAAGCTTAGATCACCTGCAACTATTTTTTGAAGTTTAGAATATCCATGCGTCAACATTAAAAGCGAAATTCCTACTCTTAATATTAATATTGCAATGTCTAGAGTTACTGGGGAAGTAGAACTGCGTTTTGCCATCAAATCAATCTTTTACTTCTTCATAGTCGATGTATTGACCACCTTTAAAGTCATCTTTTTTATTGCTATTGGGTACATAATCAACATTAATTTCGCCCTCTCTTTTGGTTTGGCTTTTTTGGGTCTGTTGATTGTATCTCTTTTGTTCTTTTGTTAATTGTTTTCCCACAATGAGCCAAAATAAGAAGCGTCTTACAGGGGCAACAAAGGCGATAACGAGGACGATGACGAATATTATTTTAAGCATAATTTTTATTCTGGACCACTTTTGAAATTAGGTCGCTAAGATTATAATAACTTCAATAACTCTTGTAAAGTTTCAGGATTACTTGGTCTTGGAGCATTTGGATTTACAATATTTCCTTTTTTATCGATGATCATGTATCGAGGTATACTGGAGATCTTATACGCGGCCCCAACCTCAAAAGAATGAGCATTTTCTCCAAACTCACTGAGCCCCAGTTTTTCAACAGCTTTTTTCCATGCTTCTAGGTCTTGATCAGTTGAAATGTACAAGAATACAATTTGTTTTCTCTCTTTAGCGGAAAGTGACTCGTGCATTTCTTTACTGTATGGAAATTCTTTTCTACAAGGGCCACACCAACTAGCCCAAAAGTCAACATAAATAACTTTTCCTTCATATTTTTCAAAGGTAAAGCTCTTGTCGTTCAAATCCACGAGATTAGGTAGAGAAGAACTTTTCGTTTTTTTACTTTTCTCTACTTCTGCTTTTGCAAGTTTTTCTTCTTCCTCTAGGATTTTGGCATAATGCTTATCTACTAAATACTTCTGCAAGTTTTCTGAAAATATTTGACTCGTCCAAAATCGGAAAGAGTCGGTAGATAAGCTATTGCTTCCAATATCTACAAGCTGCATTAGGGTATAGTCTAGGACATTTCCTTTCAATCTCTCCATTGCGAAGTTTCCTTTGTCTGCCAATGATTTACTGCCTAAAGCATATTTCAAAAAACCTTTTTCTTGCGAATTGTAGTAAATCGCATAATAGGGTAAAAAAGCTCTGAAACTTTTAGAAATCAGTAACTCTTCATTATTTATCTCATTTTGCTTTAAAGCGTCGGTCATTACCCTCGGGAGCGAAGTAACTATTTTGATGTCCACATTCGCATTGCTTCGGTTGATCGCATAAGCCAATAGTAAATGCCAGTAATTGTATTTGATTTCAGTCTGCAAAAAGCTACTTAATTCCGGAGATATAGTGACATGATTTTTTATAAAAGACATTTGCTTATTTCTCTTATCGAATAAGCTCATTTCCCAATCGTCAACATTACTTGTTGTTATTACGTCATATTGCTTAGCTGTGTTGAAGTCTTCGGCAAATTGCTCGTCAAACTCCGCAACAACTTTTGCATTCTCAGGATTAGTTAAAAGGGCATTTAGTTCAGCTTCTTGATTGAATTCTGCCAGTAAGTACGGGTCATCTTGCGGGGCAAGGAAGCTCCCGTTGTTAGAAAAATTGAATAGACTTATTAAAAGTAAGAGTATGTTCATTGGCATTTATTAGATCAACGCTAGCATAGCATTTTTTGTATGTTCGCACTACTGTTACAAATTTACTTATTTTAGTCGAAATATGATTTTAAGAGAATTAGAATAAAATGAAAATCGAACACATAGCTATTTGGGTAAAAGATTTAGAAGAAATGAGAAACTTTTATATAAAGTATTTTGGAGCATCTTCTAATGAAAGATATCATAACCCAACGAAGCAGTTTTTCTCCTACTTTTTATCTTTTCCGGATGGCCCTTGCAGACTAGAGATCATGTCAAGGCCTGATATTACTTTTGATTCCAAAAAGAATGAAAAAGGAGGAATTACTCATTTTGCATTTTCACTTGGTTCTGCTTCCAAAGTTGACAAGCTAACAGAAGAACTAAGAAAAGACGGTTTTAACATCGTAGGAGAACCAAGAACCACTGGTGATGGCTACTACGAAAGTGTAATCCAAGACCCAGAAGGAAATAGAATAGAGATTTGTGCTTAGAAATTTTACAAATTGAGTGTCACAAGTTATTTAGCATAATGTGATGAAAACGGAAAAGTTTTGGTTTTCAAAATGTTTCCGAACAGTTGACTTTCAACCTTCTACCTTTAACCTTTAATAAGTCAACAAATGCTAATCTTATAAAACAATCACATTATTCAAAATCCAACCGATAAAAGCTATAAGTAACAAAACTGCTCATAGCAGTAAGCAAATGCCAAAGCGAGTGACCTTGAAAATATGAAAGAGGGTCACAACCAATTTTTTGAACATCCCACGATCTTACTTTAACAGCAACCACTATTATAATCATCGATAAAGAGATTAGTAAAATTGATTTCTTTGATCTGTTTTTGAAATACTCAACGAGCATAAAAATCAAAGAAGCAAGGATAAGCACAGGCACCACTACACCGCTTGAAACATGTAAAGCAATTTCGTAAAATGCCAATATGAAAGCTAGTAAGCCAAAAGAGAGCCATTTTTGCGAAATAGAGCTCTGAAATTGGGCTTTGAATAAATGAACAAATCCTATGACCGCCAGTACGATTGTGATACCGTAAGTCCCATTCATGTCGACTCGCTGACCGATCCAAGTTAAGGAAGCATGAAAAAAAGCACTTCCAAAACTTAGGTAAATCATACAAGCTCCTGTGATGATTGACAGCCATGAAAAGTTTGACAAAAAATTACCCATTCTTCGTTTGTCGGCAATACCAGTAAATAATATAATGGACCCAAAAAAGAAGTAGGCAAGGTTGGAATAAGTGTTTATCGACTGATGAAAAAATTGCTTTGGATTATTGAATTCACAATATTCCACAGTTAAAGCTGACTTACTAAGCTGCATTCCTTCCCAAATAGTAGGTGGTAACAAGCTATTTGCAAGTAACCAGAACAGCCACATGGTTGCTGTAAAGATGGCCGACTTTATGATTATCCTTTGGTCCATTCTATCACTATTCATTTAGTCCAAGAATCTCCATTCAGATTTTCTGTCTTTGGAAACTTCTTCGTTAAGCAAGATTGCTCTTACCATTTCTACAGGAATAGCATTGTTTTGCATGATGATATCGTGGAAAGCTTTTTCGCTCATTTTACCTGTATCTACCAATTGTTTTTTTAGGTTATAAAACTGCAGCCCACCCATCATGTAAGCGATTTGGTATAAGGGGCCATATCCTCCCGTAAAGGAACGTCTAACCTCTGCTTCTGCATTTGCTCTTTCATGGCCAACTTTATTTACCAAAAGATCAATACATTCTTGAGGAGTCATTTTTTCTAAATGATAATTAAGAGAAAAAATTATACGTGCACAGCGGTGCATTCTCCAAAAAAGCATTCCAATTTTATCTTCGGGAGATTGTGAAAAACCTTTATCCCAAAGGTTCAATTCCCAGTACAACGCCCAACCTTCCATCCAAAATGGAGTATAAAATCCTTGTCTATAGGTTTTATTCCTTTTATTCATGAATTGCTGTAAATGATGGCCGGGAATGAGCTCATGTTGAATTGTTGCATGCGAAAAGTGTGGATTATTTCCTCTCATGCTCATCATTTTGTCTTCATGCTCCATTTCGTCAGTTGGATATGCGACTTGTATAACTTCACCACCCAAGAAAAAAGGACTTACTTTCTGCCTTTCAGCAGAGATCATAATTGTTCTAAAAGACTCAATCGCAAGGGGGGGAATAGTAATGAGGTCTCTTTCTTGAAGAAAACCAATGGCCTCATGAGCGAACTTATTTACGTCTTCTTGCCATTGTCCAGGTGGAACGTAAGTATTTTTAACGTGTTCCAATGCTTTCTTCCAATCTTTACCGTAGCCAAGTTCCTCGCTTGCTTTAAGCATTTCTTTTTCACACCAAGCAAATTGCTTGTTGGCTTCAGTAATGAGTTCCTCAGGGGTATAGGGAATAAACTCATATTCAAGCTCCTTTAATATGGCTTTTCTTCCAATTGGCTTTCCTATTATGCCGCTTCCGTCGTCTTTTACTAGTGTGTTTTCAAAGTGATCCTTTAAGAATTTTTCGTATTCCTCTAGCGTTTTCATGAGCTTGTTAAATGGTGTTTTTACCCACCACATGAAACTAGGATTGTAGCCATCATAAAAGAGGAAAGCCTCTTTACTTGATTTCTTTAGAGCTGCAATTGTGTTAGAAGCAAGTTCTGCTTTTTGCCAGCTATTGTATTTTTTTGCCTTCTTATGCTCCTCAAATTGTTTGCGAACTCGTATTTCGGCTTCATGGAAGTCGGCAGCCAGTTTTTCTGAGTTAGGATTTTTACCCGCACTTCTTTCTTTTACAAAATCATACAAAACACCTAATTGATTAGAAACATCTTTTACTTCATTAAAAAGGGCGTAATCTATGGAATGTTGATTTTGATTTTTCTCAATTAAGTTTCGAAGTAGAACGAAATCAACTTTTTGGCTTTGTTGTAGTTTATCAAAATCGAGTGAATTTAAAGAAGACAACCAATCTGCATAAAAAACTTGCATTCTATCAAATGCCTCTTGTGATAAGTGATTGTTGTACTTTCTTTCCAGAGCACCTTTATCCGCCCGATAGGTATCTATTAAGTCAGGAAGGCTTTGCCCAAAAGAACTTGAAAATGTAATAAGAAATAATGCAAATAATAGAATTCTATTCATTGTAAAATATAGTTAATCCGTCTTTTCCAGCAAAAATTAAGTCCTTTTTACCGTTACCTAATAAGTCAGCAATGGCAAATGTTGTTCCTGTACCTTTTCCAATACCGGGAGCTCCGTAGGTAATCGTATTTTTTATAAATGTTCCGTTTTCTATTTTGTAATAATACAAACCTAGATCTTCCAACCCACCTGGATCTTTCCCATTATGGGCTCTGTACCTTTTGCCAGTAATGAGCTCTTGTTTGCCGTCATTGTTGAGGTCGGCAAGTTCCATCGTGTGATACTGCGAAGCCTCATTGTCAATAATGTGTTTTTTCCATTTCTTTCCTTCTAGTTGCTCGTACCAATGTAGCCCATATGCATGTCCTTGGCCAACAATGAGATCGTTTTTTCCATCTAAATTAACATCATGGACTAATATTGGAACGCTGGCCGTTTCTAGGTCAAACTCTTCATGCAAAATCCAGTTTCCAGCTGATCCAGGATTTTGGAGCCAGCCTTTTGTTACGATGATATCCACATTTCCGTCGTTGTTAATATCTCCAAAACCAATTCCATGTCCTTGAGAAGGAGCCACATCAAATTGTTTAAATTCTCCGCTTTCAATTTTGAAATACTTTAACGGTTTGTTGGGGTTATTGGGGATTACTTCAATGATTCCATCTCCATCCAAGTCATAGGCTCTCATACATTCAATGTTGCCAGTATTGACAACATCATGCCTGATCCAAGTTTGATCTTTTTTATCACCCGGATTTTGATGCCAACGAATAGTAGCTTCAAACCATCCACCGGTTATAAAGTCCATGAATCCGTCTTGATTTACATCAAATGGTATAGTAGAAAAATCGTCATAATATTCACCATGACGTTTCTGATCACCAATAGAGTATCTTTTACGAAAGTTATTTAGCTTAAGCCCGTTGTTTTCGTACCAAAAGTCCCCAGAAACCAGATCAAGCAATCCATCATTATTAACATCAATGGCTGCCACGGACTCGAAGCTTTCTGCTGCTACGAAATATGGAGAGAAGTTGATTTTTTGAGCATAACCGCTCGAAATTGCCACTAAAATAAGTAGGAGCGAAGTAGTAAGTCTATTTTTCATGTCTGGTATGTAATGAATAAACTTACACATTGTCATTCAAAACTCAGAGAAAAAACATCACAATGTTTATCATTAGAAAAATCATGAAAGCTCAATGATAGCTGCTCTGCATTTACTATTTTTGATACACCCTAAATATATTAAAATTGAATAGAAGGAATGTCTTAAAGTCGTCGGCAGTGCTAGCAGGTTCATTATTAGTAAGTTCAAAAGCTATCGCTCAAGAAAAGAAAAACCACAACTTCACTTTTTGCTTGAATACGAGCACGATCATGAAACAAAAGATCGGCTTGGTGGAGGAAATAAAACTTGCCGCGGCTGTGGGTTATGATGGCATTGAGATATGGATGCGAACGCTGCAAGAGTATGTCGATAATGGAGGCAAACTTGCTGATATCAAAAAGCTCGCAAATGACTTAAACATCCGAATTGAAGATTCTATTGGTTTTGCAAAATGGGTGGTTGACGACGAAACAGAACGAAAGGCAGCCATGGAACAACTAAAGGTTGAAATGGATATGCTTTCACAAATTGGTTGTAAGCGTATTGCTGCACCGCCTTTTGGTGCTACAAAAGTACCTGGACTGAATTTAAAAGAAGCAGCTGATAGGTTTGCTTTGGTTGCAGAACTTGGAAAGCAGATGGGTGTTTTACCCCAATTAGAACTTTGGGGCTTTTCGGCAAACTTACATCTCTTTGGTGAAACGCTTTTTGTAGCGGCAGAGAGTGGCAGCCCAAGTGCAGTAATTTTACCTGATGTGTATCATTTGTATAGAGGAGGATCTCCTTTCGAAAGCTTGGAAATGATAAATGGTAGCAAGATTGAAATGTTTCACATGAACGATTACCCTGCAGGAAAAGAGAGAGAATCAGTTACAGATGCCATGCGAGTAATGCCAGGCGATGGAGCAGCTCCAATGGACAGGATATTACAAATTCTAAATGCGAAAGGCCGAGAAATCGTACTTTCACTTGAAATCTTTAACGAAGAATATTGGGCAATGGATGCTAAAAAAACTGCCGAGATCGGATTGGCAAAAATGAAAGCTTCGGTTACAAGAGCCATCAAATAATATGATAAGATTACTTTTAATTTTCTTAGTCCTAATAGCAAACGCCCCTATTGTTTCTGCTCAGAAAAAAGTGGTAAGAATGGGAATTGCTGGAATGACGCACGATCATGTCCACCAAATTTTAAGAAACTTAAATCCTGATGGGGTGGAAGTTGTGGGCTTTGCAGAGCCAAATAAAGAATTGGCAATGAGGCATCTCAAAAACTATAAATTACCTCAAAGCCTCTGGTACCCATCCTTAGAAGCACTTATTAAAGCACAAAACCCTGAGGCTATTTGTGATTTCAGAAGTATAAAGCAGCACTTAGAGACTGTACAAATATGTGCTCCTCGTAAAATTCATGTGATGGTAGAAAAACCATTAGCAAGAAACATGGCGGATGCCAATGAGATGATTACGCTTGCAAAAAGCAACGGAATTGAATTGATTACAAACTATGAAACAACATGGTATGTAAGCAACCACAAGCTTTTTGAAATGGTGAATAGCGATAATGCAATTGGTGAAATACGTAAAGTTGTAATTCATGATGGGCATAAAGGCCCCGTGGAAATTGGTTGTAGCAAAGAGTTTCTTTCTTGGCTTACTGATCCAGATATGAATGGTGGCGGAGCAATTATTGACTTTGGTTGTTATGGTGCTGATTTAATGACATGGTTGATGCTAGGTGAGCGACCAATAAGCGTAACAGCTGTAACACAAACCAACAAACCAGAAGTATATCCAAAGGTGGATGACGAAGCAACTATCGTAGTTCAATATGCAAAGGCTCAGGCAATTATTCAAGCCTCGTGGAACTGGCCGTACGACAGAAAAGACATGGAAGTTTACGGGCAATCTGGAGCACTTTTCGCCGATAAAAAACCAGAAGTGCTGGTTAAAAGACAAAATAGTCAAGAAGTGATTGAAGCTAAGGAATTATCTGGGAATATGAGCGATGCATTTACTTATTTTGCAGCTGTGATCAGGAAAGAAATTGACCCATCAATGCAACCTGGATCTTTAGAAATTAACAAAGTTGCAATGGAAATTCTAGATGCTGCAGTACAATCTTCCAAAACAGGAAAAACGATATTTTTAAAATAAAATTCAACCAAATTAAAATGAAGAAAACATACCTAATGACCCTATTGGCCTTATTTATTGGCCTGAACTCTTTTGCTCAAGGTTATGGAAGCCTTTTGAAAGAAACACCCGGAGTAGTTTCATATACATATAGAACGCAATTGGCTAAGGATATGCCAGGCACACTGGACGAAATAAAAAGCCATGGGATTACGAACATGGAATTCTCAAACCTTTTTAAGCAAACTTCTCAATACATACGAGAGCAATTGGATATGCGAGGAATGAGATGTACCAGCTATGGTACAGGCTATAAAAACTTGGAAGAAGATATCGAAACGGTGATCAAAGATGCCAAAACACTTGGTGCAAAATTTGTTCGAATTGCATGGGTTCCTCACACAGGTCCTATGACAATTGAGCTAGCAGAGCAGACTGTTAAAGATTTCAATACTTTTGGAAAAAAACTTAAGGAAAATGGTCTTACTTTTTGCTATCATAATCATGGATATGAGTTTGCACCTTACAAAAACGGCACATATTTCGACTACATTGTACAAAACACTAATCCAAAATATGTTTCCTTTGAAATGGATATCTTATGGGTATTTCATCCAGGACAAGACCCAGCAGCTTTGTTGCTTAAATACCCAAAACGCTTTAAGCTAATGCATGTAAAAGACTTAAAGAAAGGTGTAGAAGGAGATTTGTCAGGCTCCACGCCGATCACTAACGATGTAGCATTAGGAACAGGTCAATTAGACTTACCAGCGATTTTGAAAGCGGCAAAGAAGACTAAAATAGAGAATTTTTACATTGAGGATGAGAATCCAAAATCTCACGAACAAGTACCACAGAGTTTAGCTTACTTAAAGAGTTTGTAAGTTTTTTGATATTAACTAGAAAATAGTTATCTGTTAGATTAACCATTTCCTGAACATCGTCGTAATTCCTTTTTTAGGAGTGCCGGCGATGTTTTTTTTATCATGTATTGCTATTGAGGTAAATGGAAATAGCTTCTGCCTTGTTATTGGCATGTAGCTTTCTGTAGATCTTCTTTATGTGCGACCTTACTGTTTCCACCGAAATATTCAAAAGCTCTGCAATACTTTGATAGGTATTTCCGTCTACCAATAAGCCCATTATTTCCTTTTGTCGACCTTCAAGTTCGACATCAGGAAATTGACTTTTTTTGAAAAAATGGTTAGCTATTTCTTTTGCAATTTGAGGAGACATATAAGAACCTCCATTGGCAACAACTTTTATCCCTTCTAATATTGAAAGTAGACCTGCTCTTTTACTGATATAAGAACTTGCTCCATTACATAGAGCTTTGAGTATTTTATCCTCTTCCTCATAAGTCGTTAACATTATAATATCGAGGTCTATATACTTGTTTTTAATCAATGGCAAAGCGTTAATTCCGCATAAACCAGGCAAGCCGACATCTAATAATAAGATTTGGGGCAATGAGGAGAATTCGTAGGCTAAGAACTCTTCAGCTGAGCCAAATGCATGATTTACTGCAAAGTTTTCTTGTAGATTGATAAACTCGGAGATGGTATCTCTTACTATTGGGTCATCATCTACCATACATAAGTTGATCTTATTCATGGTAAAAGGGGGAATAAGTAAATATACTAAAAGTTAAGAACAACTAATGCAAAAAAAAGCTTTTGGCAGTATTTGATTTATAATTTAAGATTGGCAATTACCAATGAGTAATATTCAATAACCCAAAAGCAATGTCCCCTGTGCTAAGATGTTTGGTTATGATTCTTATTTTATTAAATACCTTGTATTTACAACGCCATAAGAAAACTAAACTAACACTAATTCCACCTTGAAAAAAAATCCTTTTAATCTCAATTTATTATATTGGATTCGGTTGTGCTATTTGCCTTAATACTGACTGAACACGTCTAAAAAGTCCTTAAAACAACAAAATGTTACTTTTGTGCTAGTATTTGTATCAAAAGTCCAGATGATTTGCTTAGGAATTGAGGAAATTTGAGGTATTAAAACCTTTAACATGAAAAATTTACTACTGCTCGTTTTCACTTTAAGTTACACCCAGCTAGTTATTTGTACCAAATCACACGGGAGGTTTACCTTTAAAGGTGATTTAGAGATTGAAAATAGTACTCTTTTAAAATCTCGAGTTGATATTAGTAAGTATTTACTCAAAGTTTCTAAACCTGCAGTATCTCTTTCAAAGGGAATGAAGACCCATATTGCACAAGGCTTGGCAATGACTTCAGCTAATGCTACTCGTGCAGCTATTGACTTAGATGGCGTCGATGATTTCTTGCAAATTCCGGCTTCGGTAGGTAATTTTAATTACAACAAAGACTTCACTTTATCCCTATGGGTGAAAATCCCGTCGGCCATTAAGTATAAGTGAAATTAAAAATGGAGTTTAAAATTTACGCTTTCATTCAATAAAAAATCAATTTAAGAATTGTTTTTTTACACTGTAAAAACCGTATTTGAATTAGAACGATTTAAAAATCCCACAAAAAAAGATAAAGTGAACCACCACTTCAAGCTATTACTTTTAGGTATATCTATATTCCTTTCTCACAATGCCCAAGGCCAAGAAATAGACCTTAATGCCATAGAGATTTTGCAGGAAAACCAAACCTGGGAAACTTTTGAGCCAGCAGAGATAGGCCCAATTCAAGGGGACTTTCAACTGCGTTTAAAAATTCCAGAAGAAGCGAAGTCAGAAAACCACAGCATGCTATATCTGCATAAATTGCAAGAAGTAGAAGTATTTGTTGACTCACTTTCTTTTGGTAAAACAGGGGTTCTCCTTCCTTTAAGTAGCCGTAAAACACCCACAGGACTCCTCATTCACTCCATAGGTAATTCGGTTCAAGAGCGAATTGAAATTAAACCAAAATCACAGTTCATTTACCTCAATGTCTTCCATAAGTTTGAGAAAGAGGTAGTTCCTGATTTTAGGCTTTATTCTGCCGAGGAGTGGCAAGAAACCGTTTCCAGTTCCAGAGAAAAAACCTTTCTTATTCAAGGGCTCATGGGTGGTGCATTATTACTCATAACACTTTACCACCTACTCATATATATTACAAGAAGAGACATTCCATATCTACACTATGCCATTTATACAGGCCTCATCTTCTTTGTTTTGGGTAATGAAACTGGACTTATTCAGGCTACTATTTTTACGGAGTATCAGTTTGAACATAACTTCATTGTGATGTGTCAGGTGCTTTCGCTATTTTCCTCTGCTTTATATTTTATTTTCATGAGGAGTTTTATTGACTTGAAAAGTTTACTACCAAAACTGGATAAGTTTATCTCTTGGTATTTATGGATTGTAGTTTCCGTACGCTTATTAGTATGTTCGGCTTACTTTTTCGGTCTTAAAAGGGCTTGGCTGTCAATGTCTTACGTTTCTGCTATGGCTACACTTACAGTAGGCTTGATTTCTGTTATTTTAATCTTGAGAACAAAAGACAAGCTAGCCTACTATTTTACTTTTGGCAGTTTAGTTTTATATGTTTTTGTTATGAGTACTACTATTCTGTCCTTATTGGAGTTTAATGGCATTATAACTCCAATTTCTTTTGATAGAATCTATCTCAGTGAAATAGGCATCATGATAGAAATAATCATTTTCTCTCTTGGACTAGGTTACAGGATGAGAATGCAAGAAAATGAAAAAAGCCAATTGGAAGACCTTGCAAATCTCAAAACCAAGTTTTTTACCAATATTTCGCATGAATTTAGAACTCCCCTCACAGTAATAACGGGCATGACCGACCAAATAAAAGGACACCATAAAGAAAAAGAACTCATACAGCGAAACAGCAGCAGTCTTTTGAATTTGGTAAATCAATTATTGGATCTCTCCAAGCTTGACACTAGCAATATGAACTTAGACATGGTGCAGGGAGATATTATTCCTTTTTTACGGTATTTGACGGAGTCTTTTTACTCTATGGCAAATGACAAGGGCATCAGGCTTACTTTTTATACCGAGGTAGAGACGCAAGTTATAGATTTTGATGAATCCAAAATCCAGCAAGTGATTTTTAACTTGGTTCGCAATGCTATTAAATTCACTGGAGAAGGCGGTAAAGTGATTATTCACATCAATAAACCTTCAGCTGACCGTATCAGAATAAAAGTAAAAGATACTGGAGTAGGGATATCGGCAGAGGAGCTAGAGAATGTTTTCAATAGATTTTATCAAAAACCGACATCACATGAGATAGGTACAGGAATTGGCCTCTCGCTTACCAAAGAATTAGTGAATCTTATGCAAGGGGAAATCTCTGTTTCGTCGCAAGAGGGTATAGGCTCAGAGTTTATCGTTGAGCTGCCCATTAGTCAAAAGGCCGACCTTCAAGACTTTGTTTTTGAACCCATTTACCACAATTACGAAAGCGGAAGTGAGGTAATTGATACCCTGGACGATAGCAAAATAAAGCCGCTAATATTACTGGTGGAAGATAACTTGGATATTACTACCTATGTGAAGAATATCTTGGCAAAAGACTATGCAGTTATTATAGCCCAAGATGGCGAGGAAGGAGTTGCCATGGCACAGCGACACATTCCAGATGTTATATTATCCGATGTAATGATGCCCAAGTTGAGTGGGTTTGAGCTATGCCGTATTGTAAAATCTACGGAGAGCACCAACCACATTCCCATTATCTTGCTCACTGCAAAGCACACCAATGATGACAAGCTTAGTGGACTAGGCACAGGTGCCGATGATTATATTACCAAGCCATTCGACAGAAAAGAACTACTGCTCAAAATCAAGAATATTTTAAAGCTGAGAGAGCAAATTCAAAACGAATATAGCGGCGGCAAAGGCGAACCGAAACCGCAGGATCTATTTATGAGTAAGGTGGTGTCTTATATCACTATCAATATTGCCAACCCAGATTTGTCGGTAAATAGCCTGAGTTTTGAACTAAAGCTTAGCAAAATGCAGGTGAATAGAAAGATAAAAGCTCTCACGGGTCAAGCCCCCGCGGCCTATATCACGACTTTTAGAATGGAGAAAGCCTTGCTTTTACTTGAGAAGGGGACCTTTAGCATTGCCGAGATTGCTTATGCGGTGGGTTACTCGGACCCCAACTATTTCTCCCGTGCTTTCACCAAAAAGTACGGCATTGTACCGAGCGAAGTGAAAAAACCAACATAATTTAATTGTTACTCGTAATAAGCTGATTATTAATTATTTAAATAGATTTATATGTAGAAAATGTTACAATTGTCCAGAGAATAACATAGCCAATGTTACTATTGTGCTAGTTTTTTTTCCAAAAGTCCAGATGAAATAATTTGTTCTTTCTTTTCTTGAATAATGTTAAAAGATTCAGGAATGAAAACACCTAAAATTTTAAACGATTTACCCATTGATGAGATAAGCCATCTCAAGGCAGCGGCCAACTACACGGTGCTGTTTGACAGAAAAAACTGGAAGCATGTTTCTTCTTATTCATTAAAAGTATTTGTCAAGCTGTTTACTACCAACAACTTCATTCGTATCAATAGATCATTACTTGTGAGAAAGTCTTTTATACACAAGTACATCATAAAAGAGGGAAAGGAATACATAAGGTTGAAAAACAACATGGATGTAAGCATCCCTCGCCGAAGAACCGAAAAACTTAAACTTGAATTGCCAACAATTTTTAATAATTGAACATAAAACCAATTGACATGAAAAAAACAATTTACACTATTTTATTACTCACCACACCTCTGCTTATACATGCCCAGGGTATTTCCATGGGAGGAGGAACAGCTTCAGGAAGTAACTCGTTTGGTTACGGAACGAATACCACAGCTAATGGAGTAGCTTCCATAGCAGGTGGAATAAATTCAGTTGCGGCGGATTCAGCCAGTATTGCTATTGGAGACGGAGCTCGGTCACTAGCTAAGTATGGTACAGCTATAGGTCAAAATACCTATGTAGATGCAACAGGTGGTGTAGCTTTAGGTGCATTTTGCTTCGTACAAAGCGAGCATTCTATGGCTCTTGGTCTAAATAACTTTATAAGGCCCAATTCTTTTTATTCATCAGCAATAGGAGCCGGGAATACTATTGATGCCTATGGGGCAACAGCCCTTGGTATTGACAATACGGCAGGTGGAGCCTTTAGCTCGGCTATGGGCACAAAAAACACTGCTCATAGCTACGGAGAAGTGGTACTAGGCACACTCGCAAGCGATGCTGGCTATACTGGTTATAATAGAAACGCTTGGAAAGTAGATGACAGACTCCTTGTACTCGGCAATGGCTATATAGATGGTAGTAATCAACAAAATCGCTCCAATGCCTTGGTGATTCTTAAAAGTGGCGATGCCTCTTTTCAAGGTGGAATTACGATAGGGTCATTAGAAACAGCCATAGATGCGAATGAAGACACCAAATTGGTGGTGTATGGTGGAACTATATTATCAGAAAGTGAAGAACTCGCTGAGCAAGTACTTATAGGAACAAATGTGAGAAATAACGAAGCCAAGGTATTTATTAAAAATGCAGGCTACCCTCACGCCATGAAAATTCAAGGAAGACGCTCCAGCTCTGGAGTAGCGGTGGTAATAGAAGGCAATTCACAACTTGACGGAAATACCAAGATTAACGGAAACCTTGATGTGGACGGTAGAGCCGTAAACTTAAATGCAAATACAACCATTACTGGTGACCTTACTATTACAGGCAGCGTAGCAAAGGGCTCAGGTACTTTTAAGATTGACCACCCGCTAGACCCACAAAATAAATACCTATACCACAGCTTTGTAGAAAGTCCCGATATGATGAACGTTTATAATGGAAACGCCACTACAGACGATAATGGAAATGTCACCGTAACATTACCCGAGTACTTTGAGGCATTAAACATGGACTACCGCTACCAGTTAACGCCTATTGGGCAGTTTGCTCAGGCAATTATTTCAGAAAAAGTACTACACAATCAGTTTAAGATTAAAACCGACAAGCCCAATGTGGAAGTAAGCTGGCAAGTAACGGGGATAAGAAACGACGCATTTGCAAAACAAAATCGTGTGAAAGTATCTGTAGACAAGCCTGCTAGCGAGAAAGGCACTTACATGCACGCCGCGGCATTTGAATCAGTAGAAAACGAAACCTTAAACAATACCAATCATGCGAAAAAATAACTATTTATTACTTCTCATAATACCCTTGCTGTTTTGTTCTTTCAAAACAATAGAACCAACTAAGAAAAAAGCACTCGGCTTAAGCATTTATCTACAATTACAAGGAATAGTAGGTGATGCCACAGACCAATACCACCCAAATTGGATAAATGTGGCTTCTTATAAGTTTAATGCAAAAAATAGCAGACAAATTGGTCAAAGTGGAGCGGCGGGTGTTGGAAGGGCAACTGGTAGCGATTTAACAATAAAAGCCGTAATAGCAGATAAGTCATTAACAAAATTGATAGACCGATGTCTCAAAAGCACCCTTATTCTAGAGGGAATACTAGATATAACTGAAAGTGGTGCACCGGTAGGTAATAATGTATTTGCCGAGCGAGTGGAATTAACTGAGATTATTGTTCGTAGTGTTTCTATTACTGGTACCGACCCATTAGCGGGCACTGTAGATGTATCTTTTACATTACAGTTTAGAGAAATAAAAAGGACTTTACAGGACCTTATAAATGGTAATTATAATGCTCCCGTAGATATGGAATGGAACTACCAAACCAATTCTGGAAATTAAAATAAATAAAAATGAAAAATAATATAAGTTTATCTCTAATTATTTGCCTGATGGCATTGACACTTAGTACTAATGGTCAGCGGTACTTTATGAAAATTGAAAACCCCAACCTTAACGGCACTTCCAATACTGCACCGCATGAATTTGAATTTGAATTAGAAAGCTTCGATTTTGGTATTACAAATAATGGTAATCTGCATTTCGGATCAGGTGCTGGAAATGGAAAGCCCGAACTACTTCCATTTACAATTAAGCTAAAGCAGACCAGTAACATGGCTCAGGTGTACAAAACAATTCATGATGGTGGCTTCTACCGGAAAGTAATTATTTCTGTGGTGAAAACATTTGATTCCCCAAGCTTACAGGATTACTTGGTATTTACTTTGGAAGAGGTTGTTACTTTTTCAGCTATGAATATTGGAGCAAGTAGCGGTGATGATTCCATTTTTCTTACGGCTACTATATTTAGCGACAAACTAAGAATAAAGCATTATCTAACCAATTCCAACGGCTCTCGAGACAATACCCCGCTGGAAACAGGCTGGGATATTATAGAAAATAAGAGCCTATGAAACTAAGTTTTGCTTTGAGTAATATGAATTGAGCTTGGTTTAAATTATGAGTAACGCTAGTTTGACATAAGCAGTACATCAAGCGATGCTAAAGTACAGTAACACGTGGGCAATTCGGTTTCAATTGGTCTTTTACACTAAGCTGATATATTGTGCCAAACTGCCCATGTGAAGCTGTCATATGCTCTCTAAAATTAATGTAGAGGTCTGAAAAAACACCAAAATGTTACTTTTGTGCTAGTATTTAGTATCAGAAGTCCAGATAATTTGTTGAGAAATTGAGGAAATTTTAGATATTAAAACCTTTACAATGAAAAAAATACAATTACTCACCCTCTTAGGTCTTCTTAGTTATGGTACTAGCCTTGCTACCATTAAATACGTAACACCAAGCGGATCTGGCACTAAGGACGGAAGTTCATGGGCAAACGCAAGTGGCAGTTCTAGCTTGAAAAGCGTTCTTGATAACTCTTCACTTGGTGACACCATCTGGGTGGCAAAAGGCACCTACTGGCCGTCTGATGTTAACAGAAACGAGTACTTTGAGATCAAAGATGGTGTAAAAGTTTACGGCGGTTTTGCAGGTGATGAACCAGTGGGCTATAACTTAGCTTTTAGAGATTTCGCTACCAATGAAACTATCTTAAGTGGCAACATTGATGATTTAAGTATTGGATCCGACAACTCCTTCCATGTAGTATATACCCAAAATGTAAGTTCAGCTACCATTGTAGATGGCTTTACCATTCAAGATGGTAATGCAAGCAACGGCAGTCTTTTTCCAGAAGATCGTGGTGGTGGGTGGTTTAATACCGGGAGAGGGTCAGGTAATAGCTCAAATCCCACCATAAGAAATATCATATTTAAAGACAATAAAGCTATAAAGAAAGGTGGTGCTTTGTGTAATGATGGTTATCAGGGCATAACAAGCCCTACCATAACCAACTGTGTTTTTGATGGAAATAGCGTGAGCAGTACGGACTCAGATGCAGGTGGTGGAGCTATTTATAATGAAGGTCTACAAGGAAAAGCAAATCCAATAATCACAAATTGTGTTTTTAAGAATAATTCTGCAATTAATAGAGGCGGAGCACTATTCAATAACGGAAGTGGAGGTAGCGGAGAGTCAAGCCCAGTGTTAAGTAATGTAGAATTTAGCAGTAATTCTGCCGAGTCTGGAGGAGCTATCTATAATGAAGGAAAATTTGATATGCTTAGCACCAATTCAAAATTCAACAACAATAGTGCAATTAACAGCGGTGGTGCTGTATACAATAATGAAAAGGCCAGTGAATCCAGTGTAAAGCTTATAAACTGTATTATATCTAATAACACAGCAGCTTTAGGTAGTGCTTTCAATAACTATTCAGTGATGGGGTCATTTTTTCCTGGATTTTTGACTTTAAGATTAACTAACTGTACAGTTTATAATAATAGTGCTACTACACAAGGTGGAGTAATTTATAGCAGCAAAGGTACTAATGGCATGGTATCTAATTTCATTCGAAACAGTATTTTTTGGGATAACCCTACTGTTTTTAACAATAACAATACGACCATTAATATTTCACACTCTATAGTAAAAGGGGCAGATTGTGTCGCTTTAGGAACAAGTTCCAACGGAGGCGTGAGCTGTGGAGCAGGAATGCTCTTCAGTACCACGGTTGATTACCCGCAATTCGTAGACGCCGCCAACGGCAATTTTCAACTGCTTGCAGGCTCACCAGCTATCAATACAGGCGATAATTCAATTGTAACGACAACAAAAGACTTAGCAGGAAAACTAAGAATAAGAGACGGTATACTGGACATGGGGGCTTTTGAAAACTCTGATGCCCCAATATATGTAAATCATTCCCAAACCACAGGCAACAACAACGGCTCCAACTGGGCAAATGCTTTCACAGACTTGCAAGATGCACTGTTTTATGCAAAAGCAGCCGATGCTATATGGGTAGCGGAAGGAACTTACAAGCCTGCAGCAGCATCGAGAGACTCTTCTTTCGTGATACCCGACAGCGTAAAAGTTTACGGCGGCTTTGAAGGTAATGAAGCCGGAAACTACAACCTTGTTAATAGAAACTTCATTACCAACGAAACTATTCTTAGTGGTGATATTGGAACGCTTGCCAATACAATTGACAATTCATACCACGTTGTTTATACCAAAAACACAAGCTCCAGCACACTGGTAGATGGTTTTAGCATAAAAGATGGAAATGCTAATGGTAATTCCCCAAACAACTTTGCAGGCGGCTGGTATAATGATGGAAGTGGTACAGGCAATAATTCTTCACCTACGCTCATGAATATAATTTTTTCTAATAATAATGCTTCTGTTGGTGGGGCAATGTATAATAATGGAACATCCGGAGGCAACTCTAGCCCGCAAATTAGCAATTGTTCTTTCTCAGCAAATACTGCTTCAGTTTCAGGTGGGGCAATGAATAATCACGGATTCAATGGTAACTCCAGCCCGCAAATTAGCAATTGTTCTTTCTCTGCAAATACTGCTCTAGCAGGTGGGGGGGCACTGTATAATACTGGTCAGAATGGCAACGCCAGTCCATTTTTAAACAATTGTTTTTTCTCAGCAAATACTGCTCTTTTTGGTGGGGCAATGTTTAATAATGGATTCTTTGGTAACTCCAGCCCGCAAATTAACAATTGTTCTTTCTCCGCAAATACTGCTACAAATAGCGGAGGAACAATGTATAATCAGGGACAAAGTGGCAACTGCAGTCCAAACTTAAGCAATTGTACTTTCTATGCGAATACTGCTTCTAATTTTGGTGGCGTAATGTTTAATAATGGAGTAAATGCAGGCACCACCAATCCGAGCTTGAGCAATTGTATCCTTTGGGAGAATTTAGCTAACTCAGCAGCAAATTCTTTTCATAATCGATCAGCTACTCTTAACATCTCTTATTCTTTGGTGCCTGATGCTAATGAGGCTACATTGGGAACAAATTCAAATGGAGGAATTACGGCATCTAATATGGTTTATGGTCAAAACCCGAATTTTGTAAATGCGGCTGCAGGAAACCTGCAACTACAAAACAACAGCCCAGCCATAGATGCAGGAACAAATGCGGAAATCTCTTTCATCACGGATATTATTGGTCAAAAACATATCAATGTACCCGACATGGGAGCGTATGAAAACCCATGCTCGAAAATTCAAAACATTACCTCAGTGGTAAATATTACTACTGGAAAGTATAGGTCGTTTGCTGCCGTGCAAACACTCTCAGCCGCCAATACAATCAACCCAGTATCCAACGTGTATTACCAAGCAGGAGAAAGCATTTTGCTCACGCCCGGTTTTGAAGTAAAAAGTAATAATGTTTTTGAGGCGGTGATTGCGGATGGGTGTCCTTGATGCAGTGAACATTGGGCTGTCAGCTGTCAGCTTTCGACATTTCGACAAGCTCACCGCAGACATTTCGACAAGCTTAACTAGACAAAACTTTGTGTCTTTGGGTCTTTGTGATTCAGTTTTTATTAGTGGGTCGACAAGCTCACCGCAGACATTACGACAAGCTTAACTAGACAAAACTTCGTGTCTTTGGGTCTTTGTGGTTCAGTTTTTATTAGCGGTTCGACAAACTCACTGCAGGCATTAAAAAAAATGTAAATCAAATTAATCTAAAATATAAAGAGAAAAGATAAATGGGTGTCACCCATTTTACATTTTGGGTGTCACCCTTTTTTGCAATATTCCACCCTTTTGGGTGATTGACGGGCGATTGTTAATGTTCTAGCTTTGGAAAATACTTTACAACTTAAAGTCGATAGCTATGAAAACAAAGCCTAAAATTATAGATTCAGTAAAGCCTGAATTATTAAACCAACTCGAGGCAGTCTCCAATTATACCTACCTAACCTACACTGATGGAAGTCGACAACTGTCTTCATACAGTCTAAAGGTGTTTGCAGAAATATTTACTCCAAAAGATTTTATAAGGATTAATAGGTCATTACTTGTAAATAGGTCTTTTGTGAAAAAATATATAAAGGCAGGTGGCAAGGAGTACTTACAATTAAAAAATGACCAAACTTTTATTATACCTAGACGAAAAACAGAAAGTCTGAAGCTAGACTTCCCGAGCATTTTTAATAATTAAACCATAAACTGAAACATATGAAAACGAAACATTTACTCCTCTCACTTTTGATTTTAATGGGTGGATCGTTATCTGCCCAAATGTTTGTCACAGATCCCAATGACGGTTCGTTGACAATCACACCCAAAGGCGTAACAACGGCTAGAACAGCTGCTCCGGGAGGAGCTGCGGTTAAAGATCCAAGCAATACTGCTTTTGGATATTATCCTTTTTCATTAATGACAACAGGTCAGTTTAATACTGCAATGGGATTGTCATCTTCGTACTTTATTACATCAGGAAATGCGAATAGTTCTTTTGGTATTGCCTCTTTGCGGTCAAACACAATAGGGAATTTCAATACTGGCTTAGGTGCCTATGCATTATTCAATAGTGTAGGAACCTCAAAAAATACTGCTGTGGGTTATCATTCAATGTACAATGCAAACGATTCTCCATCTGCAACTGATGGATTCAATACAGCTATGGGTTATGAGGCCTTAAAAGGAAGCGTCACGCCAGCAAATAATACCGGAACTGGGAATACAGCAATCGGTAGCGTATCAATGAAAAGTAATACAAGCGGTAGCGGAAACACTTCAACAGGACACGCATCATTGTCAAGCAATAGTACAGGAAATTATAATACTGCCTTTGGACAGGAAGCGTTATATTCAAATTCTACCGGTTGGAGCAATACAGCCATTGGTTTTAAATCGCTTTACAATAATAATGGAGCACATAGAAGTACAGCAGTAGGTTTTGAAGCGATGTTTAATGCTAATAATACTTCTTCATTCATCAATACATTTAATACGGCAATTGGTACCTCTGCTCTAAAAGGAAGTTCAACACCCGCGAACAACACTGGTCGTTATAACACAGCTGTTGGGGATGAAGCAATGTATAACAATACCTCGGGAGACTATAATGTAGCTGTTGGAAAAGATGCCCTAGTAAGTAACACAAGTGGAGGATTTAATATAGCAGTTGGTCCAGGAGCGTTAGCATCAAATACTTCTGGTAATGATAACGTAGGTTTTGGTAATCAAGCCGGCGGAGCAATTACTACAGGTACCGGAAATACAGCAATTGGAGAAAGTAGCTTATTTAGTAGCAAAGGTAATTCTCGTAGTACAGCCATAGGTTCTCAATCTATGCTGAATGCAGATAACAGAACATCAGGCATTGTTACTAATAATACTGCAGTAGGGTTTAGGTCATTACGAGGAAGCGGTACACCAGCCGACAATACGGGAACTGAGAATACAGCAATTGGAAGCGATGTAATGAATGTAAATACAAGCGGTAGCGGAAACACGTCAACAGGACATGCATCATTATCAGGCAATAGTACTGGAAATTATAATACCGCCTTTGGACAGGAAGCGTTATTTTCGAATTCAACCGGCTGGAGTAATACTGCCATTGGTTTTAAATCGCTTTACAATAATAACGGAGCACATAGAAGTACAGCAGTAGGTTTTGAAGCGATGTTTAATGCTAATAATACTTCTTCATTCATCAATACATATAATACGGCAATTGGTACCTCTGCACTAAAAGGTAGTGCAACTCCAGCAAATAATACAGGGCAATACAATACGGCTGTTGGAGATGAAGCTTTAATGGGAATAACTTCAGGAAATTCAAATTCAGCAGTTGGTAGTCGTGCTTTACAAGTAAATAGCTCAGGTCAGTACAATGTAGCAATGGGTCAAGATGCTTTAGGCTTGAACACAACTGGTTTTGACAATACCGCTTTAGGTTACCAAGCATTAAGTGGAAATGTTGGAGGCCAAAGGAGTACTGCCGTTGGTCGCTTGGCCATGCAATTAATGAATAACAGCTCAATTTCTGGAAACACAGCAGTTGGAAATGAAGCTTTAAGAGGTAGTGTAATTTATGGCAACAATATAGGAACAAATAATACGGCTGTTGGACATGAGGCAGGCATGAACAACTCGAACGGATCTGAAAATACGAGTATGGGGTCAGGCTCTTTGAAGCAAAACCAAATAGGTAACTTTAATACAGCATTTGGAAAGTCTGCCTTGGCAGTCTCTAATACAAACGATAACTCAGCTTTTGGTTCAGACGCCTTAAAGTCAAATTCATCAGGTGAAGGCAATAGCTCATTTGGCCGCCGAAGCCTTGAAAATTCAACGGGAAGCTCTAATACTGCAGTTGGTCACACTGCTGGAAATAGCTTAGTTGCTGGTAATCATAATACATTTGTGGGAATGGGTGCTGGATTCTTCCAAACATCTGGCTCAAATAATACAGCAATTGGAAACAATGCACAGGTACCTATCAGTACAGGAAGTAATCAAGTAAGAATTGGCGATGCTACTGTAACCTACGCCGGTGTACAAGTAGCTTGGACAGTAACCTCAGACAGAAGATGGAAAGAAGATATTCAAACCAGCCCACTAGGATTAGACTTTATCAAAGAGGTTGAGCCAGTATTGTATCACAGAAAGGGAAATGAGAAAAAAGAGCAGGAGTTTGGTGTGATAGCTCAGGATCTGGAAAAAGTTCTTGCCAAGCACGGTTATACAGAGGAAGATTTAGGCATGCTTACTAAAGACGATAAGGGCTTCTATTCTGTTAGATACAATGACCTTATAGCACCGCTTATTAAGGCTGTGCAAGAGCAACAAAACTTAATTGAAAAACTTACAAAAGATAATATAAGCTTAAGATCAAACAATGCTGAGTTATCGGAACAAATCAATTCTATTGTTGCTAGACTAGACCAACTTGATGGCCAATCTAATTCAAAAGAGTCAACAAGAAATACTGAAAAGTAATAATTAAATTTTGTTTTCTGCATACATCATCCGATTTGGGGAAGTCGGGTGATTTTGCTTTATAATACTGTTTGTTTTAGGTATATGAATAGATGATTTTGTCTCTCAGGCAGTCATAGTTTTATAAAAAAAACTAAATTTGGCAAAAGCGACTTAATCATCTGAGAAATAAACCTTTAAATCGATTCACAAATAGACCTAGACATTTCTGGGTAGCAATTGTATTATTTACACTATGTTTTGAGGGTTCTTTTGCACAAGGGTATCAGGTAAAAATACTAACAGAAAAAGAAGGATTAAGTAGCAATTCACAATGGAGTCCCAATTCCCTATGTGAGGACAAGTTTGGTTTTATTTGGCTCATAAATATGGGTGGATTGGACCGATATGATGGTTACAGTATTAAATCCTACAGAGGTCTTGCACATAACAACAGAGACCTTAGTTACAGACAACTCTCTTCCATTGCGGAAGGTCATAATGGAGACTTGCTACTTGGAACGCAAGAGGAGGGTCTCATCTATTTTGATAGGAGAAAAGAAACCTTTGAACCCATACATCATATCATTGTAGGAAATGATTCTATTCGTTTAGGTCAAATAAATGCAATTAGAAAAAAGGGAGAAAACGAATTAATTATAGCCACCGCTTTTCAAGGTATATACAAACTTAATTTGGATTCTCGGGTATATTGTAGTGTCGCTATCAACCATCCAAAGTTTTCATCAGCATCGGTCAATAACTTAGTTATTACGAGTAATGGGCGTATAGCTTTAAGTTCTACAAGTGGAGTTTTTGTAGAGAATGAATTTGGAGATTTTGAACTTTTTCCAATCGATAGAAACAACTTTATCAAATATATAATTGAGCTTCCCGATGGAAATTTGCTAGCTAGACCACAAAATAAACCAGTTGACTTTTTACTCGACCTTGATACCAAAACGGTGAAGAGACGCAAAAACTCTAATGACCTCTTACCTTGTTGTGGTATAACGGACTCGAACGGTGCTTTTTGGCTAAATAATGAAGATGGTTCTATCACTAAGACAATTGGTGAAAATGAATCGAATTTTAATATTAACACGAAATTTCAAGGTATGAATTTTCCCGTTTGTGCCTTGGACATGTTGCAAACAGACCGAGGAAGAATATTTTTTGTCTCATATATGGGAGCAGGAAGCTTTTCCTTAGAAGAGCCAGCAATAAAGAAATTTATCAAAGACACTGTATCTGTGTTTCATTTTTTTGATGGGGACTTGTATTTTGCATCAGGTAATACACTTTATAAACATACAGAAAAAGGAAAGCAAAAAATTCTAGAAAGCTCACCTCAACATGCTAAGTATGGAATATTGAATTTCCATAAAGATAGAAATGGAGAATATTGGGTTGGTCATATCTCCGAAAACAGCTTTGCGAGCCATTTTGATAAAAACGGAAAACTTATAGGTGAAACTTACCCATCGAGCCTTAGTACGCAATATTTAGAGCTAGACAGTGGAGTTCTTACTGTGGGGAATGAAATTAAAGGCGATATTGAAAGCAAAAAGAAGTACAAATTTATTGGCGACCTATACCAGCGAATAACAGGCAAAAAATACCCCAACTTTAGAGTTAAGTATTATACACAACTTAAGAATGGCGAAATATGGATTGCCACTTTCTCCGATGGTGTATATATAATAGATAAAGATAAAAAAGGAGTTAGAACACTTCCAATTGACAAGAATGGAAATGGGAAGTTGAACAGTAACAATCCTTACTATATATATGAACACTCCAGTGGCAAAGTCTTAATCTCTACGGAGCTCGGAATAAATATATGGGATCCTCTTACTGGTAAGTTTTCTTACTTAAATGAGCAAATAGAGAAGTATGTGCTGGATGTTAGGGGAATGGTAGAGGATGCCAACCAAACTATATGGATGGTTACCTTTAACAGTTTTTATTCATACAATTTAGCAACTAACGAGTTAAAAGAGTTTCCAGTAAGTGAAGACATTTACATTGATACTCAAGAACCCACCGATTTACATTTTACCAAGAATGGAGAAATCTTGTTTCAAGGATTTAATCATATCTATGCTTTTCATCCATCCTCTTTAATGGCTGTGGAGCCACCTGTGGATGTTCTTTTTACTGATGTTTTTGTAAATCGAAGTAAAATATATCCTTCAGACTCCAGTCATATTTTAACACAATCCATACTTTTTCAAAAGAGTTTCGAGGCTTCTTTTGATCATAGAAATATTGGCTTCTCATTTGTTTCTATAGGTGGATCGGAGAATAATATTTCTTACTACTATAGACTTATAGGAGAAAATGAAGAATGGGTAGAAGCCAAAAGCGAAAGAGAAGTACATTATTCTAGTTTGAGTCCAGGTAAATACATATTTGAGGTTAAAGCAAAAGGAGGTACGGGTTTATGGACAGCCAATACACCTCAAATAGAGTTCACTATTTTACCACCGTGGTACGAAACATGGGTAGCATACATGCTATATTTTATGGGGGCAGCTTTTATAATTTATTTCATTTATAGGCTTAGAGTAAAACAACTCCTTAAGTATAGGGACCTTCGCGTAAAAGTATCAAGTGATTTACATGATGATGTGGGTTCTCTGCTTACAGGTGTTTCTCTAAAATCACAATTGCTTGCCATGAATAAATCTGGTAAAGAGAAGAAAATTCTAAACGACTTAAGTGAATTAAGCCAAAAAGCAATGGAACAAATGCGTGATATTGTGTGGGCACTTGATGCACGCAAGGATAGCATCGATGATTTGAAACTTCGCATGATTGACTTCGCAGAGCAGAATCTTACTTTGAAAAACATAAAATACAAAATCGAAGTAAAAACTATGCCTGGGTTGAAAGGTATAAACCCGGAACAAAGGCAAAATATCTATTACATTTTTAAGGAAGCAGTTACCAACATCCTTAAACACTCTAATGCCAGCCACGTAAATGTTTTTGTTCAAAAAAATGCAAAAAACACAACTTTCATTATTCATGATAACGGAATTGTGACTGATGATATTAAGCTTTCTGGCCAGGGACTATCCAATATACAAATGAGGGTAGAAAGGCTAAATGGTAAAGTAATATTTGACAGCTCGAAAGGATTTAAAATTAGTATTCAATACTGATGAAATTCAACTAGCTTGAATCATGTTTTTACTTCAAAAAGTAATAAAATAGATGAGTGTGCGGTAGCATTTGCTATTCATCTCGGAAAAAAGACCCTCCAATTTTTCAAAGATTTCTATTATTTTTTGTTGAATTGTGACTATTTCTTCAAAAGACTTAAAATAAATCATCATTAAATGAAGTATTTATTGTATTATGTAAAGAAATTAGTTGTGGTAAAACGTACCAGAAGCTACTATAATACAGAATGGCAATTTATTTATCAATTAGGGTTAATAACGTATCATTCTGCTTTTGTTTAAGGCGGTATCTTTATCAGGATTTAATTATTTTATTAAACTATTCTAACATTTTAACAACCTTACTATGTATCTACGAATACCTAAACAATTTGTGCGAGGGGAGAAGTCGCTCCAAAGCTCCTACTTTAAAAAGGTGCTGGCTGCTTCATTATCCCTCATGTTTTTTGTCACGCAGTCTTTCGCCTTTGGACTAGCAAGTGAAGTAAAAGGTAAAGTTACCGACGAAAATGGAGCAGGCCTGCCAGGGGTAACTGTAACAGAAAAAGGTACCTTCAATGGTGTTGCTACTAATGTGGAAGGAGAATACAGTATTACTGTACCAAATTCTTCTTCTGTACTTGTGTTTTCTTTTGTTGGTTATGCTAGCCAAGAAGTTGTAGTTGGTAATCAAACAACTATCAATGTTCAATTAGCTCCCGACGCTGCTAACCTAGAAGAAATTGTAGTTGTAGGTTATGGAACACAAAGAAAGAGTCAGTTGACAGGTGCAATATCTACTGTGAAAGCAGCAGATATCAAAGACCTTCCAATTGAGAACACACAACAAGCCCTTCAAGGACGTGTTGCTGGTGTTGACGTTATGCAGGCAGGAAGTAAGCCTGGAACTCAACCAAGAGTTGTGATTCGTGGTCGTCGTTCTCCTAATGCTAGTTCTGATCCTTTATATGTATTGGACGGTATACCACTTTCTGGTGGAACTGGTGATATCAATCCAAATGATATTCAATCAATGGAAGTACTGAAAGATGCATCTGCTACTGCTATTTACGGTGCTAGAGGTGCAAATGGTGTTGTACTTATTACTTCTCGAAGAGGTTCAAGTACTGGAGGAAAGCCAAAAATCTTTTATGATGCATACTATGGTGTATCTGAGGCTTTAAATACTATTAACTTTATGGATGGTCCTCAATTTGCAGATGCAAAAAGAGAAGCGTATAGAATCAGAAACTCTGATGGTACTTTAGGTGCTTTACAAAGTGATGATGTTGTATTTACATCTGTAGAACTAGATGGTATTGCCAAAAACAGGTCTATCGATTACATTAATGGTTTGATGCGTCAAGGAAACAGACAAAACCACTCATTCGGTATTTCTGGTGGAGATAGCAAAACACAATACTACATGTCTTTAAACTATTACAAAGACAATGGTATTGTATACAACCAAGATTACAATAGAAATGTATTGCGTGTAAACTTAGATCATCAATTATCTAAGAATATCAAAATGGGTATGTCTACTTTCATTAACTATTCTATTAGAAATGGTGAAAGCTTTAATCCACTAGGAGGAGCAATGAGAGAGAATCCACTAGGACAACCATACGAAGAAGATGGTTCATTAAGATTCTTACCTACAGAAGATGGTTTGAGATCAAATCCATTCTCTGAAATCGTTGATGGAGCTTATATTGATAGAAGAAAATCAAATAGAATGTTCTCAGGAATTTATGCTGAAGCAAAAATTATTGATGGCTTAACTTACCGCTTAAACTTAGGACCAGATTTTTCAATTGATAAGAGAGATCTTTTCCAAGGTAGATTTACCAATGCTCGTCGTTTGGCTCCACCAAGAGCTTCTACGGATAACTTTACTCAATTCAATTATACAATTGAGAATATACTTAACTACACTAAAACTTTTGGTGATCATAATTTCAATTTAACAGGCGTACAGTCTTTTCAAAGAGATAATTTTGAAACTAATGGTATTACTGTTCAAGATATTCCTTCTGAAGGACAGCAGTTCTATAATTTTGGAAATGCTGCTATTATAGAGAGTGTAAGATCTAACCTGGTTCAAAGAAGCCTACTTTCATACATGGGTCGTTTGAATTATGGCTACAAAGACAAGTACCTTTTAACTGCTACACTTAGAGCTGATGGTGCATCTCAGTTTGGTGATAACACAAAATGGGGTTATTTCCCTGGAGTAGCTTTGGCATGGAATCTTTCAAGTGAAGAGTTTATGAAAAGTGTTTCTGCTGTAGATCTTGCAAAAGTGAGAGTATCTTATGGTACAATTGGTAACCAAGCAATTTCTCCATATCAAACTAGAGGTCTTCTATCTCAGTCTGCTTACAACTTTGGAGATAATGCTTTCTTTGGTTACGGACCTAATACAATTGGTAATCCTGATTTGAGATGGGAATCATCAACAACATTGAACATTGGGTTAGATTTCAGTATGTTTAGAGGTCGTTTCTCTGGTAGTGTTGAATATTATGATGTTACTACATCTGATTTATTGCTTAAAAGAAACTTACCACCATCTATTGGATTTACTGAGGTAACTACTAACGTAGGTGCTACTCGTAACAGTGGTATTGAAGGAACTTTCAGTACTGTAAACATGGATAACCAGAAAGGATTCAAATGGTCTACAGACTTCCAATTCTTCATGAACAAGGAGCAGTTTGTTGAGCTTCCAAATGGTGATGATGTTGGTAACAACTGGTACATTGGACAGCCTTTATCTGTAATATATGATTACAAGAAAATTGGTATCTGGCAATCTAATGAGATTGAGCAGGCAAGATCTTATGGTAGTAATGTTGGAGAAATTAAGATTCAAGATACTGATGGCGACGGAAAATTCACTGCTGCTGATCGTGTAATCCAAGGATCAGGTGTACCTAAATTCTCAGGCGGTATTACAAACAGATTTAAGTTGAACAACTTCGATTTATCTTTCTTTGTTTACGCACGTTTAGGACAAACGATCAGATCTAACTTCCATACAAGTAACAATAGCTTATTTGGACGTTATAACAACATCGTTGTTGACTACTGGACTCCAACTAACCCATCAAATGAGACTCCAAGACCAAACCAAAATCAGGAATTCCCTGTATGGGGTAGTTCAATGAACATTTTTGATGGTTCATTTGTGAAAGTAAGAAACATCAACTTAGGTTACAGATTCACTCCTGAGGTTGCTAAGAAACTTGGAATGGAGTCTTTGAGACTTTATAGCTCAATTCAACAACCATTTATTTTCGCTCCATTTATTTCTAAGTATAATGGAATCGATCCTGAGACTGATATTGACGCAAGTTTGGACGGAAACGTTTCACCAGCGGCTTGGACTGCAACCATTGGAATAAACGTTACTTTTTAATCATTAAAAACAGAGAATTTAAGATGAAAAACATATTTAAAAATATTCTTCGAAAAACTGCCACAGTTATAAAGCTGGCATTGATTCCTGGAGCAGTTATGCTAAGTACGCAGAGCTGTGAAAATGCCTTAGAAGAGGTCGTGGTAAGTAATTTATCCAACGACTACATCAATACACCAAAAGGTTTTGATGATGCGATAACTGCAGCATACGGTTATTTACGTACCTATTATGCTCAGGAGATTGGTATGACAATGTCTCAAATGGGGACTGATACTTTTACTAACGGTGCAGATGGTAGCTACAAGCGTTACAATCAATATACCGCCGATCTTGATGGTCGTGATAATTTCGTAAGATCATTATGGAGAGATTTCTACAAAGGAATCAATACTTGTAATGCAATTATTGATAGAAGTAGTCAAATTGAAGGACTGAATGCACAATCTCTAGCAGATGGTGTTGCACAGGCTAAAGCTCTAAGAGCATTATTCTATTTTACTTTAGTTCAGCACTATGGTGACCTTGATTTGAGAATTAGTGAAACGAATGGTCCAGTTACTGAAATTACTAGAACTCCTGAGAAAGCCGTTTATGATCAAATCATAAAGGATTTCAACGATGCGTATTCAGCATTGCCAAAACAAGCAGCTCAGTGGGGAAGAATGGATCAGATGGCTGTTGACGGATTTTTACTTAAAGTCTATTTGACAAGAGCAACTCGTTCTTTCGGAACTGCCGCAGACTATGCAACAGCCGAAGGTTTTGGTAAAAAAGTGATCAACAATTATGACAGAAAACTTGTCTCTAATTTTAGTGAATTATTTGAATTAGGAAACGATCAAAACTCTGAAGCAGTGTATTCAGTACAGTTTAGTTATGACTTATTATCTGCAGGTGGATACGGAAACAGATGGCACCTTTATTACCTAATGGAGTATGATACTCAGCCAGGTATGAGTCGTGTATTAGCAGTTGGTCGTCCTTGGAAGAGACTTCGTCCAACAGATTATACTTACAACCAAGTTATGGTTAATAGAGACGTAGATTCGAGATTTGATAAAAGTTTCAAGAAAGTATTTTACGCAACTAAAACTGGAACTTTCCCAACATTCTTAGATAAGTCTAAAGCGTCTATAACTGTTGCGGCTGGAGATACAGCTATTTATATGCCAGGCTTTGAAATGTCTGAAGCAGAAAGAGCTAAGAGACCATACCAAGTTTATACTCCTAGTATGTATCAGGAGAAGCAATTTGGTGTTTTGGGTAAATTCTTAGATCCACTTAGAGCAAGTATCAATGAAGTACAAGGTGGACGTGATTTCGTTCTGATTCGTCTTGCTGATGTTCATTTGATGGTTGCTGAATGCTTGATTAAGCAAGGAAAGCAAGCTGAAGCTGTAAACCACATTAACTTGGTTAGAAGAAGAGCAGCTTTCCCAGGAAAAGAGGCACAAATGGAAATTACTGCTGATAAGGCAACAATGGAGTTCATTTACGACGAAAGAGCTCGTGAATTGCTTGGAGAAGGTCACAGATGGACTGACTTGAAGCGATGGGGTAACTTAGTTTCAAGAGTTAAGCAATATAACCCAGAAGGTGGCGGAAGCGTAAAAGATATACACACTTTTCGTCCAATTCCACAAGAACAAATTGACCTAGTAGACGGAGGGAATGCGAGTTTCCCTCAAAACCCAGGTTACTAAATTTTAGAATAAGATTGAGTCAAAATCCACTGCTGAGTTTTCGGCAGTGGATTTTTCTATATTTAGGTCCTAGTATTCAACCAATGAAAAAAGTATATATTCTATTATTAATAGTTCTACCATATTATGCCTTTTCTCAACCGAAGACGGTCGTAAAAGTTTTGAAAAGTGGTATTATTACGAACGCCCAATTGTCTTTAAAGCAAGAGCCCGTCACTGTCACAGCAAGTATAGCTAAAAGGTCAGCTGGAGGAATACACGATTTTTATTCTGAAGGGGATTATTGGTGGCCAGATTCTGAAAATCCAGATGGGCCTTATATACGTAGAGATGGAGAAACTAATCCAGAAAACTTTACAGCTCATAGGCATGCCATGATTAGGTTTAGTCAAGTGGTAGGCTCGTTGACTTCAGCATATTTGATTGAACCTAAAGTAGAATACCTTACTCAAATTAAGAATCATTTAAATGCATGGTTTGTGAATGAGGACACAAAAATGAATCCTTCATTACTTTATGCCCAGGCTATAAAAGGTCGCGTTACTGGTCGAGGAATTGGTATCATAGATATGATCCAAATGATGGAAGTTGCTCAAAGTGTAAGGGTTTTGGAACAAAAAGGGGCTTTAAGCGAAAGTGAATTAGTTCCTATCAAAGCATGCTTTGATGCTTATTTGGAATGGATAACAACTCATCCTTACGGAATTGATGAAAGGGATACCAAAAACAATCATGCTACTTGCTGGGTAATGCAAGTCGCAACTTTTGCAAGGCTTACAAATAATGTAGAAGTATTAGATTATTGTAAAAAGAGATTCAAAACTGTGTTATTACCAAACCAAATGGCCCAAGATGGTAGCTTTCCACTCGAACTAGAGCGTACCAAGCCTTATGGTTATGCATTATTTAATACAGATGCTATGGTAGCAGTTGCTCATATATTAAGTGACGAAAAAGAGAGTTTGTGGGATTTTGAACTTTCTGATGGACGTACAATCAAAAAGGCGATTGAGTTCATGCATCCATATGTGGCGGATAAATCAAAGTGGACTTATCCCAAAGATGTGATGTACGATGATAATTGGCCAATTGCACAACCATTTTTGATTTTGGGATACTACGAATTTGGAAATAAGCAATGGTTAAATACATGGAAGAAATTAGAGCATTTTCCAGAGGTTGATGAGGTCATCAGAAATTTACCTATTCGAAATCCGCTTATTTGGTTGGTGGACTAAATCTCATTTCAGTCAAAAACGGTTTAAAACCGCTCTTTTCGTAGGCTTTTATTGCAGAATCGTTCTCACTGTAGACTTTTAGTCTTATTTCATTTAGGTCACGATCATTGGCCCATTTGATTAACTCTGCTGTGATTTTTTGATTAATTCCTTGACCTCTAAATTCAGGATGAACGTACATAAAGCCCAAGAAGGCATATTTATCAAATTTGTTAAAAGGCTCACTGTTTTTGATTCTCACGTGTCCGCTTCCCACAATTTTTCCATCTATTTCAGCAACCATAACTTCACTTTCTTCTCCTAATATCAAAGGTTCAAGTTCATAGTAAATGAAAGGTTCTTGTTTGAATGTGGGATCAAAATCACTTTCGTAAGTGATGATATCTTGTTCAAACTCTAATAGAGTAGGAAGGTCTATAATTGTAGCGGTTCTAATTTTCACAATCATGTAGGTGAAGATGATATTTAAGTAAAAACTTATGATTCTTAAAAAAGTGCTAAGTGATTGTTACCATTACCTTATTAATTAACCTGGTGGAATAACTTAAAAAGCTAAAAGATTGATAGTTTTCACAAAAGGGGAAAAATACCCAAACCGATATGGGAATTGTCACCTTACAATTGCACTTACCATAAGATAGTTTTGAAATAAATAAATTTTAAATCAAAACTACAGAATCATGAACAGACAGTTATCATTATTACTTACTTTTTGCGTTTTATTAATTTTCAGTTGTGAAGGTCCAGAAGGAAGCATGGGGCCAGCAGGGCCTCAAGGAGTCGTGGGTTCTAAAGGAGATAATGGAGCCAAAGGTGACACTGGCTCTAAGGGAGAAATAGGTAATGCGAATGTTGTTTACAGTACTTGGGAAAACCCAGCTTGGGAAGCAAATGGAAACTATAGTACAAGGACAAATTATATTTGGGAAAAACAATTCGGAAATGTAATCACTCAAGAAATTCTTGATCAAGGAATGGTTTATGTTTATTTCAAAAGTAAGGTTCTTTCTTGGGACGTGGATACACAAGAATATAATATTGAGGAAGCAATATCAAGAGACGGTATCGCTGGGTACAAACAAATAGAAGGTACCGATAAAAGTGATCCTGATAATTTTGTGGCTACTTATGCTGGGGCTTATACATATTTAAGTCCGGGTGGGATGGATTTTTATGGTTATACATATAAATCTGTGTATAACTATGAAACTCAGAAAGACGAGGTATTACCGATTTTCGTTAATGCAAATTTCGCAGATGTAAAAAAGTATACTGACGATCTACACCAGATTCGAGTTATTGCAATAAAGGGTTCTACAGCTGCTCGCATGCAAAATATTGACTGGGATGATTACAATGCAGTAATTACTGCATTAGATATCCCTGAATAAAATCAATGCCTCCTAGAGAAAAAACCACCAATGAAGCGATAAATGCCCAATTGGTGGTTTTTCTATTATAAATAAAGGTCAGGGTAAAAGTCATTCCAATCTGAAATGGCATTACATAGGGAGTAACGATTTATGGGTTAAGAAAACAAACTAGGAGTTTTAATAATTATTCCATTTTCGTCAGAATCAGTTACTGAATATACAAATCCTGGATTTATGGCATACGAGCCATGTTCTCCATTTTTATTTAATGCAATAAACCCGACTTGAAACTTCTTTGCTTTGGCTGGGTTGATTTTAACTAGTCGCTCACATGCCATTTTGCATGCTTCCTGTGGACTTTTACCTTGACGCATAAATTCTACTACTAAATGAGTACCACCAATCCGGATTACTTCTTCTCCTTGACCTGAACTTGTAGCAGCTCCAATTTCACCATCGACATATAAACCTGCACCTATGATAGGGGAGTCTCCAACTCTTCCTCTCATCTTGAAACCCATGCCACTTGTTGTGCAAGCACCGCTTAGCCTACTTTCGTGGTCAAGTGCAAGCAAGCCCATGGTGTCGTGATTAAAAGATCCATCTTCAAATCTATTAGGAGCAAATGGTCCGTGTCCTTTTTCTTTTTCGAAAGCCTTAATTTGTGATTTTTCGACATTCATTTCTGGCTTATATTCTGATTTTTTTAGCCAGTTTTTATAAGTCTTCTCGGCACTCTCACTTAACGCTGCAGACTCTAGCTTGAACCCGTTTTGAAGTGCAAATTGTTGAGCACCAGCACCTACTAGAAGTACATGTGGTGTGTCATCCATTACTTTTCTTGCAACCGATATTGGGTTTTTGATTCGCTCCATCATGGCAACACCACCACAATTCATTTTGTCATCCATGATGCTGGCATCAAGTGTAACAATACCATCTCTGTCTGGATTTCCACCCAAACCTACACAACAGTTGATTGAGTTTTCTATATGATTGGCTCCTTTCTCTACTGCATCAATTGCCTTACCATCCTTGTTTCTTAATATTTTCCAAGCTTCAGCATTTACTGGTAACCCACTGTCCCAAGTTGAAATTACGATTGGCTTTTTTACGCGGGGCTTTGAAGCGAATGCTTTTAGCGACCCTAAAACCGGAAGGGCCAATAGGCTTTTGGTTAGAAATTTTCTTCTATTATTCATCTAAGTTCTTTTTAGTAATCTACTCTTCCTAATTCTCTTCTATTTTTGCCGGGGCTGTCGGTAAGGTCATCACCGAGATCTTCTCTAGCTTCTTTTGCAATTTGTTCCAATCGTTTTGTAACCTCTGGAAAGTCAAATTGAAGGTTATACCTTTCACCTGGATCACGTCTCAAATCATACAATCCGCCTTGATTGTTGAAGTTTTCGTTTCCACCACCAGGAATTCCGTCTTTTCCAGGCTTAAATCCTTCATTTGTTCTACCAGGGTGTGGAAATACAAGTTTCCAATCTCCATGACGAACGGCTTCTAGGCTATTTCTTCGATAGTAATACAAAAATGTATCTCGTGGCTTCGCATTCAAGTCACCTTTTAAATTGGCTAATAGACTAACGCCATCAATACGCTTTTGAGGTAAATTAGCTCCTGTTGCTTCTACAATTGTGGGTAATATGTCGATACCTGCTGCCATGTTATTTGAAACTTTCCCTGCCGGTATAGTTCCTGTCCACTCCATGAGGCATGGAACACGCTGACCACCTTCGTAGGTAGTTCCTTTTCCTTCTCTAAATCCACCAGCACTACCTGCATGATTACCGTAAGAAAGCCATGGGCCATTATCAGATGTTACAATAAGTAGGGTATTTTTGTCCAAATCAAGTTCTTTCAAAGTCCTTCGTATTTCACCAATACTCCAATCTAACTCCATGATCACATCGCCATAAAGTCCTTGTTCAGACTTTCCTTTGAATTTATCAGAGACAAAAAGTGGCACGTGTGGCATAGGATGAGCCAAATACGCAAAGAAAGGTTTGTTCTTGTTTTTTTTGATAAAGTTGATTGTACGCTCTGTAAACCAAGTAGTGAATTGGCTTTGATCCGGATTTGTTTCAACGGTCTCATTGCCACCTATCAATGGTAATGGAGGATAGTAGTTTTTATTAACTGGATGATTAGGCCACATATCGTTGGAGTAGGGGATTCCAAAATATTCGTCGAAACCATGTTGCATTGGTAGAAACTCTTTTTGAAAACCTAAATGCCATTTCCCATATGCAGCTGTTGCATAACCTTTTGCTCTTAATAGTTCAGCAATAGTTTCTTCATCTGGATTTATTCCAGTTTTGGCGGTATGATCCGTAGCTCCTCTAAAACCAATTCTATTGGGATAGCAACCTGTGAGTAAGCCTGCTCTTGACGCAGTACAAACAGCTTGTGGTGAATAATAGTGAGAAAAGAACATTCCTTTGCTCGCCATGTCGTCAAAATTAGGTGTTCTATATCCCACAGCACCTGTTCGACCCAAATCGCCAAAGCCAAGATCATCGATGTAGATGAGTACAACATTAGGAGGAGTGCTTTCTTTCTTATGTTGAAAGGCTATGAAAATAATGGCGACTATACCAAATAACGAAAATAGGATGAGTCTTCTTTGCATAATATCAATCAAAATCGAAATTAATAAATTATTTTAATAATTATAATGAATGTATAAGTCTTACCACATTAATATAATTAAATCTTGTGTTAGACTATTTTTCTAATATCAAAAGAAACGTAAAACCAGTTTTAAGTTTTGATATTCTTCTTACTTCAGCATTTCAGCCGAAAAGTCATGACCTATCAATAAGCTATCTTGACTATTATCATTAATGAGTTTACTTAATTTACCATCTAAATAGTCCATTCTATGCATCATTTCATCGTAAGAAATTTTTTCAGTGGTATTCCATATTCTTTCAGAGAAAGCTGGTAATCGTTTTCTTAAACTCGGTATTTCTACCTCTTCAGATTGCTCCCAACTACACATTTGTGCTCCTTTTATGAGTTCAGTTTTTTCCAGCTGTATAGGTATGATAGATGGTGCCTTGTCAAACCAGTTTTCCCAACGCCATAAGTTCCAGTTATAGATTGTTTTGGGAGACCATTTCTTTTGATTTACAACATATAGTGGTTTCCATGAGGTATTTATGACAGAATATCCATCTTCGATGAGATGATTTGGTAGATACCTGTTTGTTTCAAATTCGTAAACCAAAATGTCTTTTGGAATTTTTACTTTACCCTCACGTCCAAATCCTTCCCACACGCACATTTGCTTACCGTGCTTTTTTACAATTTCATTCATTCTGACTATAAAGTGACGATATAGTTCATGAACATCATCACCAAGTTCCCGCGAAATCATGTATTCTTTGACTTTGGGATCGTCCATAACCTTATCAAAAATCGCTTCGTCTCCACCAATGTGGAAATAAGGAGTGCTCTTGAAAATAGCAGCCGTTTCTCCAATTATTTGATCTAAAGCATTATAAGCCTCCTCGTTACCCATATTAATAATCCAAGGATTGATTGCTCTGTCCTTGATACCGAAAATTTCAGGATACTTTTCAACAAATGGACTTGAATGCCCGGGGATATCAATTTCTGGAATTATAGTTACTCCTCTTTCTGTTGCGTAGTTTTCAAGTGCAGTAAGATCGTCAAAAGAATAATGTTTATCAGGTGTACTCAGCTTAGGAAACGCTTTAGAGGGTAAAGTGTACAATTGATAGTCGGTAAAATGTAATTGTACTTTATCAATTTTGTAAAAAGCGGCCAAGTTTATTAACTTCTTAAGCGTTTCGACCGAATGCCATCTTCTGGCAACGTCTATCATTAAACCTCTATACGAAGCATCAGGACTGTCTTTTATACTTAAAATTGGAAACGCAAGCTGTCCATCTATACTTTCAACAAGTTGTAGAAGCGTGTTTTTAGCTTGTAATAAAGCGTTAAAGGAACCAGCTTTAACATCAACAATTTTATCTATACTTATTTCATATTGAGACAGTGACAAGCTATTATTTATTTCAAACTGAATATCAGCTTTATTGTCGTTTTCATTGCTAACTGGGATTTTGAGACCACTAATGCTTTCTATTTCTTCAGAAAAAAGCTCAAGCATTGGAGCTAAACTCGCATCTTCTGCGTAACAAGAACTTTCACCCGACAATACCAACGTTTTCTCCTCATTAATAAGCTCTTTTGGACTTGGTAAAATATTTATTTCAGCACTTTCATTTATAACAGACGTAGTGCTGTCACAAGAAAGAAGGAATAATGATCCTAATATTAAATAGCCGTATTTTTTCATATTTACCAGTTCTGCTTTATTATTTCTTTGATGATATCGCTTTCAACTTCTTCGTCATTTTGCTCTTCTTTTAGAGCTTTTAATCTCTTTTTTAAATCAACTATAGTATTTGCATAAGTGGAGTCATTTATGGCATTATGAAGCTCATTTGGATCTTTTTCTAAATCGTAAAATTCCCAACTTGGAGGGTAATCCATTTTGTCTCTTGTTTTTGCCTCTCGAGATTGACCATAAAAGAATACTAATTTGTACTTATCGGTTCTTATTCCAAAATGTGCAGGACGTTTTGGTTCATTACTCCAGTATCGATAATACATATCTTTTCTCCACTCAAATGCTGAGTTTCCATTCAAGTTTTGTCTGAAACTCTTTCCTTGCATTTTGGCAGGTTGGTCAGCTCCAGCATAATCCAATAATAAGGAGGGGAAGTCAATATTGAGAATAATGTCTTCTATTCTTGTTCCTTTATTGAGCTCTTTGGGATAACAAATTACAAATGGCATTCTCAAAGAAGGTTCGTAAATAAAACGCTTGTCGAAGAAGCTATGCTCACCCAAAAAATATCCCTGATCTGCCGTATAAATAATGACAGTATTATCAAACTCTCCTGTGCTTTTAAGATGTTCAATCAATTTGCCGATGTTGTCATCTATGGCGGCACCACTTCGCAAAAAGTCCTTAATAAATTTCTGATACGTAAGTTTCCGCAACTCAACAGGATCGCTAGTATTGGGTTTGAAAGGCTCACCTGGATATTTTTTGTTTTTATCATTAAGGTATCTTTTGGTTAAAATATCAAGAGACCATCCATCATGGCTTCTTCCAGTACTTGCTGCTCCTTTGTCATCAAAACCTACGGGGTAGGGGATTTCAACATCGTTTAGATAATCATTATACCGCTCTGGATAATAAAATGGTTCATGAGTAGCTTTAAAGTGAGTAAACAACATAAATGGCTTTGCTTTATCTCTTCTTTCAAGCCATTTGATCGACTGGTCTGCAATGACATCAGTAGAATATCCTAAGTAAACCTTGCCACCGGCATCACCATCTTTCCAATTATCCTTGGTCTTTAGAATGGGGTCAATATACCTTCCTTGACCTGGCAAAACCATATAGTGATCAAAGCCCGTAGGTTCTTTCTTGAGGTGCCATTTTCCAACAATAGCAGTTTCGTAACCATTTTGCTGCATAAGCTTAGCTACATTTAGGCTATCGGGATGGTAAGAGCCACTTAGGTCATAGACGCCATTGAAATGACTATATTGTCCACTTAAAATTGAAGCACGACTAGGAACACAAATTGAATTATTGCAAAAGGCATTGTTAAGAACAACACCTTCACTAGCAAGCCGTTTAATATTTTCATTTTTGACATAATCTTGCAAAACGCCGCCATAAATACCCCATGCCTGAGATGTATGATCATCACTCATGATGAACAATATGTTGGGCTTTTCAGCTGGTTTGGAACAAGAAAAAGAAATGAAAATGCTTAGGAAGAATAGTGTTAAATACTTCAAATACTTATGATTTATAGGGTTGAAACAATCTTGAGAATTATTCAAGAGATGATAAAACAAATTAATATAAATTTAGCTGATCTTTAAACCAAACTTTTGAACTAATCCAGGCAGTTGATCTATTGACATTTGTGCACCTTTCAATTTGTTGCGTTCTGGGTCGAGTTGGATATTTTTTGCACCTCTAAAATCACATTGCTCTATAACACTATCCACAAAAATGGCCTTTTCGAGGTCACAGTTAAAGAAACTTGCTTGTTTTAGGTCTGCTGCTGTAAAGTCAACCTCTCGTAATTCGCATGATTCAAACTTGGTCTTTTTGAGCTTTAAACCATAAAAAGAACTAAGGTTAAGTGAACAATTGGAAAAATATAAAGTGAGTAAGAAAGAGTTGCATGAGTTAAAATTTAACCCGAGCAACTTACATGATTCAAACTTAACATCATTAAAAACTGCACTTTTAAGATCAGCCATACTTAAGTTACATTCTGTAAAAGTACATTCATTGAAAGTAAGTAAAGAGAAATTGCTTTTGCTGAAGTCACAATTTACAAAATCGCAGCAGTCGTATGTTGTTCTAGTAAAAACATGTTCTTGATAATTCTCATTTCGGATTTGTTTGCCCTCAATCGTGCTTTCAGCCATCTGTTACTCTATATTTATTTTGGGTTCGGTACTTAAAAAGCCTATCGACTGCAAGAATTGATCGGTTTCTAAGATCGTGTCTTTATACCATTCAAAATTACTGTAATTAAAAAAGCCATGCTTAGCTTTTGGATATATTTTAAGTTTACATTTGGAACCCACTCTTTCCATTGATTTAGCAAAGTACTCGGCTGTTTCAGTAGGAATAAGTGCATCCTCATCACCTAAAAACAAAATGGTAGGAGGAGCCCCCTTTCGTATATTATGCATGGGAGAAAAATGAATGTATGATTCTCCTATTCTTTCATATCCATAACCAGCAGGACCGTTATCTATTACAGGATTAAATAGTGCCAAAGCATTGGGAACAGGGCTAATAGACATATCGTCATTTCCATCATTAAAATGACTGGTAAAAGCAGTTGCTGCTGCTAAATGTCCTCCAGCTGATCCACCTGCACCGATCAATTTATTGGCATCTATGTTAAGTGAAATCGCATTTTTCCGAATATACCTCATTGCAGAGTTAGCATCTTCAAGCGATACGAATGGACTGGTACCGTGAATGTTTTTGACACGATATTCAACCAAAAAACATGAAATGCCTCTTTGAGAAAAGTATTTAGCATGTGTTTCAAATTGCTTGACTGACCCACTATTCCATCCACCGCCAAAAAAGAAAACCATCGCCGGACTATTATCAACTTTGGAAGGATAGTGATGAAGGTACAGTTCAGTCGTTTCTATGTTTTTATAAAGTATTTTTTCCTGTGCATAGCTAGTGATTGTTACTAATACAAGGAGTAGAAGTTTAGTAATAGTCATTGGAAAATGAGATATTATAATTTTCATGAAATAGTACTTTCTTTGAAAGAATAACTTTACCGTTTTAATTACCCATTTTTCCAGTTTTCTCATGCTTGTTATTTAGGTATTCGTAGTGACTTTTATCTGAATTTGATCGTAATACTTGAGCTGGAGGAAGCTCACCTAGGGCTTTAAAAGCTGCATCTTTCTCTGCAAATAGCTTTATAGCCAAATCTTTTTGAGCGGGATACAAATTATTTGCTGAATGAATATCTGTACTTAAATCAAATAATAAAGTATCATGAGCGGCAACTTCTTTCATTCCTCTGCTTCCTTTATATCCTTGATAGGGTTCTTTGATTTTATATTTTCCGCTGCGGTAGGCCTGCGGATTGCCTTTATCAAAATAGATGTACGTTTGACTTTTCCGCTCTCCATTTCCAAGTAAAACTTCACTAAGGTCTTCGCCATCAATTTTTAGGTCGGCTGGGATTGTAGCGTTTGACAATTTGGCAATAGTTGGAAACCAGTCCATTTGGCTTGCGATATTGTTGTAGACTTTTCCTGCAGGTATTTTTCCTTTCCACATCGCAACAGTTGGAACTCTCATTCCACCTTCAAAAGTGTATTGTTTTCCTTCTCTTAGTGGTCCTGCTGACCCACCGTGATCTTCCATAACTAACCAAGGTCCATTATCGCTAGAGAAAATAACCAAAGTGTTTTCTAATAAACCTTTTTCTTTCAATTTTGCTAAAACTTGCCCAACGCTCCAATCTAACTCTTGAATTACATCACCATATAATCCTCGCTGAGATGTTCCTTCAAATTGCTCTGAGGCATAGATAGGTACATGTGGCATATTATGAGCTAGATATAGGAAAAATGGCTTTTCTGCATTGGAATCAATGAATTCTAAGGCCTTTTTAGTGTAGGTCTTTGTCGAATAGTGCTGATTTACCTCAAAGGAATCCACTTTGTTGTCTTGCATATATACAACACTTGCCATATCATTGGAATAAGGTATTCCATAGTAAGAATCAAATCCTTGAGCTAGCGGTAAAAACTCTTCTCTATGACCGAGATGCCACTTTCCTACCATTCCTGTTACGTAGTTTCTTTGTTTCAAGAGTTCAGCAATAGTAAACTCGGAATTAGGCATCCCGGTAAAGCTTTCAGGGAAAAACACGCCATGTATTCCCATTCGTTGTGGCAGCCTTCCTGTCATTAATGCGGCTCTTGATGGGCTACAAACATGGGAAGCAGAATAGAAATCAGTGAATTTTATACCTTCTTGTGCTATTTGGTCAATATTTGGTGTTGCAATGTCCGTTGCACCAAAACACCCAATGTCTCCGTAGCCGAGGTCATCAGCAAAAATATGAATGATATTGGGTGGCCTATTTTCTTCTTTAGGAGTACATGAAAATAAAGCGAGAGCCATAAAGGCTAATGTGAGTTGTTTCATAAGGGTTGAATAAGATTGTTGCCCAAGTTAATCATTCCATTAAGTTTTGGAAAAAATACCATTCAAATAATACACAAGTATAATATCATTGGAATGAGATGTTAAAACTTACCATCTTTGCGGAATGAACACGTTTTGGTTAAAAATCCTTCTAATGCCGCTTATAATAGCCTTAGTTACGCTAGCATCAAGAAGATGGGGAAATATTGTAGGTGGGGTTATTGCTGGTATGCCTTGGGTAGGAGGGGCGGTATTACTTTTCATTGCCATCGAACAAGGAGAGAGTTTCGCATGGAATTCTCTTAGAGGTGTGATGGTAGGGCTCATTAGTTGGTTAGGATTTTGTGTTTCGTATATGATTGCTGGTCAGCGATTCAAGGCTTTTACAAGTATGATTATCAGTATGCTTGTATTCCTTTGCATTGGTGCATTATTTATGAATGTGACAAGTGTTTTTTCACCCATTGTGTGGTTTGTTATTCTATTATTAATGATTTCAATCGTATTGAAGTTTTTTCCAAAAGTAAAAGATACAAGCATACAAGAAGGAAGGCCCATCAAGTTTGAAATACCAATGCGAATGTTCATGATAACAGCCTTTGTCTTGGCTTTGACTTATTCTGCAAGTTTACTTGGTCCCACTTGGAGTGGAATTTTAACACCCTTTCCTGTCATTACTGCGGTTCTAGCTGTTTTTACACATTATGGACAAGGCATGCAACAAGTACGACTTACATTTATGGGGATGTTTACAGGAGTTTTTGGCTTTTCAACTTTTTTGATATCTTTGGTTTATTTACTGCCAGCATATGGTATTGGAATTTCATTTGCTGTAGCATTATCAATCAATGTAGTCGCTGCCTTGATTGCTAAGTTGGTTTTTGAGAAACTAGGGGTTGTTTAACTTTGGGATACTTTGTTGCAAATTACTCTCCTTATCAACTACAAGAAAGAATTTAAACTAGTTTGAGAATTAATTAACCAATAAGTTTAGATCAAGTAACCTATTTTTCACCGCATAAACAACGAGACCAGCGGTGTTTTTTACTCCCGTTTTTTCAATGAGATTATTTCTATGCCCATCCACAGTTCTTACACTGATGAACAACTCTTCAGATATTTCGGTTGTAGTTTTTTGATCACAAATTAATTTTAAAACTTCTATTTCTCTAGGTGAAAGTAACGAAGGAGCATTATTTTGAATGAAAATTTTAGTGCGTTTTGAATTTACTTTATGAATCAAAGCTTGCTTTAATGCTTCGTTAAAAAAAAGCTCTTTTTCTAACACATGTCTGATAGCACTTTTCACTTCATCTGGTTCAGCGTTTTTGAACAAATAACCACTTATTCCTAGGTCAAGTAAGTGTGTAACAAAACGATTTTCACTATATACACTGAGGACGATAACTTTGATACTAGGGTAATTTTTATGAATTATTTTCATGGCGTCTACACCATTCAAAACGGGCATTGATAAATCAAGGATTATGATATCTGGCAAGATTTCAGTTGAGGACAAAAAATCTAATAGCATTTGTCCATTATCTGCCTCAAATAAAAAGTTAAAGTCGGGTTCACGTTCTAGAATTGAGACAAGTCCTTTTCTGAAAAGTACTTGATCATCAGCAATTGCGATATTTATGTTTTTCGTCTCCATGGAATTTTAATTGTTGCAGTCATGCCATTCCCTAGACTAGAATCAAAAATGGCACTACCACCCATAATTTCGGACCTAGCAATGATATTTTTAAGGCCTAAGCTGTTTACTTTTAAAGCATCTTCAAAGACAAAACCTTTACCCAAATCCTTGTAATTAATTATTACGTGCTTGTTTTCACTATAAATTGTCAGATAAATTTTACTTGCTTCTGCATATTTTAAAGTGTTATTTAATAACTCTTGCACTACACGATAAATAGCCAAGACTGTTCTACTATTCATTTTGGGCAGTTCTTCGAAATCTGTAACAATTTCAATTTCAGATAATTCATGAACTTTGTCTAGGAGTATGTCTAAGGCATATTCTAAACCAAACTCTTCAAGCCCTGAAGGTAAAAGATCGTTCGAAATCCGTCTGACATTATCAACGGTTTTATCTATTAACTGTTTGAGCTTATTTCTGTTTACATCTGATGCCGTTTCTGAGACCATTAATCTCATCATAGAAAGCGATGAACCAACTTCATCATGTAGTTCTCTTGCTACGCGTTTTCGCTCGTTTTCAGTTGCTTCTAAATTTTTTAAAAACAAGTCTTTTTGGTGGGAGGCTTCTTTCTCATGTATTTTTCTTTTGTAACTGAGCACAAAAAACAGAATTCCTCCAGCCAATAATAGAAAAGCAAGTGTTCCACCAATAAGTAAAACGTAATAGTCTAACGAGACGTTTTCCATAAACCAATACTGATGAATATATGCAATATAGCCAATAAAAATGCGTGCATAGTCCAAGCCGTTATATTTAATATCCGAGTCTCATGGTTAATTAAATTACTCAAAATGAACAAGACGAAACTTCCAGTGAAATAAAGAAAGAATGCTGTCACTAACCAAAAATCGGGACTATTTTCGGGCTCCTTAATACTCAAGTCATTAAACATTCTGTAGTAAAAAATAAAACAAAAGATGATTATGAGTAATGATTCTAGGGATCTTGAATAAGAATTGTAATTATTGATTCCTTGAATAAACAACGCGTTAGCAAGACAAAAAGCAGAGAATCCCAAAATGACCAGAAATAGATATTTACGATTAGAAAAGCCCTCTAACAATCTTGTAAATAGCAAACCTATCACTGAAAACTCCAACCAGGTATATAAGTGTAAATAGGGAAGGTTATTAATCCTATGGTCTGATAATTGCCGGGATAATATTTCAAAAAAGATACCCATTGCTAAAAACAGCAATATTTCAGGATACCTTTTTTGAATGTATTTTAGTTTTAATAAAGCAACAGAGGAACTTAATATTATTATGAATGGTACGTAATTTAATAACCATAAAAGGGTCGATTCATTCATATTTTAAGTCTTTCAATTAGTCAAACTTATCATTTTTAAGGTACATACAATGGACTATCCGTGTCACAGATTTGAGGACATGGATGAGAGAAGTCATTAACTGGAGCACCTTCGACTGCTGTAGTTCCATCACCTTCTTCACCTACTACATCTTTAGCATTTTTAGGTTCCGTGCCCCTTGCATTAACCATCAATAAGTGTGGAATTTTCTTCACTTTGTCATATTTCTCAGTTTCTTCATGGATTCCAATATAGAACCTTACATATTGAGCGTCTTCCACTTGTTCAAAAAGTTCTAAAAGGTCCTCTTTTGCCACCAAAAACGCACGCATTTCTTTTGGATTATACTTATCGCTTTCGGCGAGGTCTTTCTCTTTGTCTTTAAGATGAATCCAGTTTTCACACCAGGTTTGAGCTTTAAGAAGTGGAATCTTGTAATTGTCTTTTTTCATGGCAATACATTTTATTTAGGGTTAAAAATTAAACTAAAACAAAGTAAGACTAAAAAATCAAAAAATGAACGGGTATAAATACCTGTTTTTTCATTTGGGTACTTATGCTCTGTTAATGAAGTTTTATACTTCCGAGTTTTGACAAGATTTTCAAATCTAGTAGTCATAACTAATAAAACTAACAGTTAAATTATGTACACATTAAATGTCACTAACAATTACGCCTACCCTGTGAAAACATCGCAAGGTCAGGAAATTCCTCCTAATGGAGGAACGCTTTCATTAACAAGGCTTGGGAGCCTGTATATGAACATTCCAGGGAATGGAGATATTAATTTCATAGACCTAGGGAGTGAAAAACTGCCAGATTACCCCATGCCCAACCAAACTTGGGGGGTGCTAGTACGAGTACACACCCAAGAGGCCTATTACCGTTACGAAGGGGGAGGGGAATTATCATTGACCATTGACAAATATGGTTCCACCACGCTAACAAGTACGAATGGTGATATGATCACCGTACAACTTCCTGAGCTTACGATAAAGCAGGAATAGAACAATTCACAAATGGCCCTCAATTCTTATTAAAAATTTACAATTAACCGCACGTAATAGTGCAATTAAACTCTAAAACAATAATACTATGGAAGGATATATCGGACAACTCATGATGTTTGCAGGATCATTTGCACCACGGAGCTGGGCATTTTGCGACGGATCATTATTATCAATTGCGTCAAATCAAGCATTATTCTCAATTATCGGAACAACTTACGGCGGAGATGGTCGTACAACTTTTGCTTTACCAGATTTAAGAGGTAGGGTACCAGTAAAATTTGGAACTGGTCCTGGCTTGTCACATTATCAAATTGGACAAAAGTCTGGAACTGAAACTGTTACACTTAATGCGACGGAAATGCCTTCACATAATCATACTGTAGCTATTAATGTTACTAACGGAGCAGGGAGCCAAGCTACTCCTGGAGGAGGACATTTGGCTAATATAACAAATGGATATAGTGACGAAGGTACTGCAGGAGCTTTTTTAGCAGGAGCTACAACTGGAAATAATGGAGGGAATAGAGCTCATACAAATCTTCAACCTTTACTAGCAGTAAACTTTATAATCTGCCTTTATGGGATTTTCCCGTCTAGAAATTAATCAAGCAGAAATCTCAACAATGCAGTGATTCAATTGCTGCATTGTTGATGAAATAATATTCTTCGAATCCCAACAGCATTAATAGCCATGAAAACTAACAAAAACTACTCTTTGAAGCTACTTTTCTTTGTTCTTCTATCTTCAGTTTGCTTTTCAAGTTTTGGTCAATTACCATATACAGAAACTTTTGAAACTGAAGGGGTAGGGGTTCGATACCAAGGGAATTTCTTTACCGCAGCGGATGTATGCACATCGCCAGATTATTTTAAACGGACTCAGGTTGCACCCTGCCCACAAAACCAAAATTTTGCAGGAAATTATTCTGGAAACATTGTTTCTACCAATATTCAAGGATCTTATTTTATTGCTGGAGATGATGTGTGTAAAGCAGATGCAAATGAAAATCCATTAGGTAGTGGAGAGAAAGCGTATACAGTTATAAAAACTTTAGATGTTTCTAGCTTTTCGTCGGTAAATATTCAACTGGCAATTGCAGGTGAGGGGCTAGCATCTGGTAAGGAAACTTCAGATGCATTTTTTATTCAAATTGCATTTGATGGAAATGTCGCAACAGGGGCAAATGTAATTAATGGTTTACCAACGTCAAGCAATGTGAATTCTGGAACCTACACCAACATTGGTGCATTTTATGGTGATGGGGCTCCTACTGGATATTTCAGACAAGATGCAGACCTAAATGGGGCTGCTGACCCGTCTGGGGCAGCATTGACGCCTACTTTTGTTGATTATACATTTGTTACAGCTACAAATGGAGCTTCAAAAATGTCTATTAGGATCGTAATGCAAACGTGCGACGGTACTGAAGACTTAGCATTTGATAACATTCGAGTTACTGGCTTGGGAAGTGACCCCATTGCGAGTATTTCAGCTACACCAAACTCTAAATTAGAAAATGCCGGAGGATCTTTCACCTATTCGGTTCAATTTGATAAAAATGCTACAAATAATACAACTGTAAATTTCACTTTAGGGGGAACTGCAATTAGAAATTCAGATTATACAGTTTCGGGGGCGACCTTTAGCAATGCAACCACAGGATCTGTTGTTGTGAATAATGGCTCAAATTCAGCCAATATTACTTTTACTCCAACTGCAGATAGCAATCTGGAACCAGATGAGTCGATAATTTTAAATTTAACTAGTGGAACTGGCTATAATCTAGGATCGGTGATTTCCAAATCGGTTACAATTATAAATGATGACACGGATGCAGTGGCACCTTTAATTGCTGCAACAGGCGTTAATCATGACCTACTCGATGGATTTTCTTTCGTTGCATTGGAAGACTTTACGTCGTCTCAAACTTTTTATTTTACCGAAAATGATTTTGACAATTCCCTTTTAAACTTTACAAACCAAACTGAAGCAGTCTTAAAATGGGTGTCTCCGGCTTCTGTTACTAAAGGTCACGTTTTTGTTGTAAAGGAGACTTCTCTCAACACATTTTCCCTTTTCTGTTCTGCTGGATCGGGGTGTGGTACAATCACAAAAACTAGCACTTCGGGAAGTTTTAATCCAGATCAAAATGGTGATGCTTTTACAGTCTATACAGATACAAATGATGATCCTACGGATTTTATAAGCCAAGTCCATTCAACACTATTTACAGGAAAAGTAGGAAGTTCTGGAGGAAATATTCCGATCGAAAGTAATCCTACAAGCGTGTTTACGAATGCCGTTTTGGTTCAAGGTTTTCCTGCCGTTAATGCTGGAAGAACTGAGTATAAAGCTGCAAATAGAAATATTACGGTAGATAGAACCATTTTTCAAAATATCGCAAATTGGGATCATGGAGAAACCAATCAAGATTTGAATCCTACGTCATTTACCAATATTATCATTAGTTCAGGTGTTGCCTTGCCTAAAGTGAATGTTACTGTAAATCCGATATCGGTGGTAGAAAACAGTGGAAATCCGATCCAATATACTTTTACCTTGTCTGAAAACGCAACATTTGATTATAATATCAATTTCGATTACAGTGGTGTAGCTTCTATAAATTCAGACTTTACTGTAGCATTTTCTCCAAGTTCAGGAGCAACGATGGCGGGCGGTACTGGAACCATAAAAATACTATCTGGTACCAACTCAGCAACTATTACGATTACTCCATTAGCTGATGATATTTTGGAACAGGATGAAAATTTACTGATTGCTTTAGCTTCAGGTAATTTTTATGAGGCGGGGACTTCAGGTAGTGCCAATAGTATCATAGAAAATGACGATACGAGTGATGCAAAACCAGAAATCGCTATTGTGGGAGCCAAGCATGATGGAACAGATGGATTGAGCGTTGTAGCATTAAAAAACCTAACTGCTGGAGATGTTTATTACTTCACAGATAATGAATACGATAAAGCTAAACTGGCTTTTGATCAAAATAATGAATTTGTTGTAAAATGGACCGTACCACTTGGTGGATTTGACCAAGGAAAAGTCATGAGTTTTGAAGAGACAACTACAACTTCAAATTTATTTACAGTTTCTTGTAGCTCTGGATCGTGTGGAACTGTAGAGTTAGTGAGTGCATCGAGTTTTATAATTTCACCTGCAGGTGAAATATTCTATGCATACAAAGATAATAATAACGACCCTTCTGACGGTATTTTGGCCGTTTCATCTATATTTCAAACTGGAACAGAGATTGCTCGAGGTGGTGATATTGCGGCAGCTCAAAATGCACAGTTGGTTTACACCTCGGCGATTCTTGTAGATGGTTTTCCAATTGGAGGTCCAGCCGCTACTGCTGGAAGAGTTGAATACGACCCTACAAAACGAGCTGTAAAAGTCGAGAACTCGGACTTTACAAATGTCTCCAATTGGGTTTTTAACGGCTCTATTATTTCACTATCCAATGATCCATTTACTGAAATAGCCTTACTTTCTCCAGAGATTAAGGTGGTAGATGCAGCAAATGCGGAAATAACTTCAGGAAGTGCAAATTCACCCTCAGTGTCTAATAATACTAATTTTGGGAGTATCTGCGTAGGTAGTACAGCAAGCAAAACTTATACTATTCAAAATATAGGAGATACAGATTTGTTACTCAATGGCAACCCAATTATTGCTTTAGGTGGAATAAATCCTAGTTTCTTCTCTGTAACTACCCAAGCATCTTCTTTGGTGACTGAAGGTGGAAATTCCAATTTTATAATAGAATACAATGGTTCTGCTGCAGGTACACACACAGCAATTGTAAGTATTGCAAATAACGATGGCGACGAAAACCCTTATACATTTACTATTTCGGGTACAACAGATGCTTTACCTACAGTGGCAGATGCAGGTGCAGATGTAAGTCTATGTGGTACCTTTACTGCAACTTTGGCAGGAAATACACCAACTATTGGCCTCGGAACATGGAGTAGCGATAATGGAGGGACTTTTTCCAGTATTAATAGCCCAACTTCTACGTTTTCTGGAACAGCGGGTAATTATACTTTAACATGGAGCATCACAAATGGAAGTTGTCCAGCAAGTACTAATGATCTTACACTGAATTTATATAATGTTATCAGCGACAATACGATTGGTTCTGCAACCACAATTTGTACAGGATCTGCTGCTCCCACTTTACAAGGAACGGCAGTATTAGCTGGCGGTACAGGTTCTTATACTTATCAGTGGCAACGATCTACTACTTCCGCAACTACGGGTTTTACAGACATTATTTTGGCAAATAGTGCTAGCTATGATCCAGGCGTACTGACATCAACGATGTTTTATCGTCGAATTGTTGCATCTGGCCCATGTTCGGATATTTCAAATGCAGTTGAAATAACAGTTGATGCCTTACCTTCAGTTGCAAATGCCGGACAAGATATAAGCCTATGCGGAACATTTACTTCTACTTTGGCAGGAAACACTCCAACTCTGGGGACCGGACAATGGACGAGCAATAACGGAGGTACTTTTTCAAATATCAATAGCCCAACTTCTACTTTTTCTGGTTCTGCAGGTAATTATATCCTTACATGGAGCATTACTAATGGTAGTTGCCCAGCTAGTACAAATAATTTGACTTTAGATTTTCTTGAGGAGATCAGTAACAATACAATTGGCTCAAATAGCTCAATTTGTAGCGGAACAGCTGCTCCTACTTTGCAACAGACCGCCGTTTTAGCTGGTGGTTCGGGGTCATATACTTATCAATGGCAAGAATCTAGTACTTCCGCAACAACAGGATTTACAGATATTGGTTTAGCAAATAGTGCTGTCTATGATCCAGGTGTATTGACATCAACCAAGTTTTACCGTCGAGTTGTCACTTCAGGTTCTTGTTCTGATATATCTAATCTGGTGGAAATCACAGTTTTTGAACCAACTGTGGGTATTTTAACTGGTGATGCAACAGTGTGTAAAGGTAGTAATAGCGGAACACTTACGCTTACCACTTATGTAGGAGATATTTTGCGATGGGAGTCTTCAAATGATGGATTTAATTTAGTGATTAATAGCATTAGCAATATTACATCTTCACTTGACTATACTAATTTAAATGAAAATACATCTTACAGAGTTGTAACGAAAAACGGACCTTGTGTAGAAACCAACTCAAATATTGTAACTGTAACCGTAGAAACGGCGATTGCTTATGAATATACACCTTTGATGCCATTTGGTGAAAATTTTGATGAAATAGAGGTGTGTCAAAATGGAAACACCAATATTGACATCTCGGCAACTGGCTCAAATATCGAATACCAATGGCAAGTGGATGAAGGTGTTGGATTTGTTGACATTTCGAATGGAGGTAATTATCAAGGGGCACAAAGCGATACCCTTGAAATATCGAATACTCCTAATGCTATTGACGGATATAAATATCGAAGTATGATTTCAAACACTTGTGGAGTCACCCCTTCAGATACATTTTTACTCGATGTAATACTCCTGCCAGTAATTACACAAGAGCCTATAGGACAGACCGTTTGTCCCCAAAACGAGACAAACTTTAAAATAGAAGCAAATGGGGAACAACTTTCGTATCAATGGGAGGTAAATACCGGAAATGGGTTTGTTTCAATCACTCCTAGTGCCAATTATTCAGGAATAAATTCAGATTCATTGCATCTTTCAAACATCAGCCCAGGGATGTCTGGCTATCAATATAGGTGTGTCGTTTCCAATAGTTGTGTATCAATTATATCAGCTTCTGTTTTACTTGAAGTAGATCAACAATTGGTTATACTAGCCCAGCCAATTAATCAAACAGTATGTGAAGGTGGAAATGCAATATTTAAGGCAGTTGTAGTACACACAGGCAATATTCCATTGACGTATCAATGGCAGAGAAAGTTAGGAACAAATTGGGTTGATATTAATTCGGGAGGAATTTACTCCATTGATGACTCGCTATTAGAAATAACAAATGTGCCATACTGGTTGAATGGAAGTCAGTTCCGTTGTGTTATGAATGGTTTTTGTCAAACGATCCCCAAGTCATTAAATGTTCACGAATTAGCAAAATTCACCAAGCAAGCTTCCAATGTGCAAATATGTGTTGGTAATTCGGCAAACTTTAGTGTTTCGGCGAGCGGGACAGGAATTACTTATCGTTGGCAAGTAAATAATGGAAGTGGCTTTAAAGATCTATTAGATGGCGGTATTTACCAAGGAGCTACACAATCAACTCTTACCTTAAATAACCCACCTTCAACAGTTGACGGTTATATATATCGATGTATACTTTTTGGGAATGGACCATGTGACCCAGACTCTGTTAAGAGCAGTCCAAGGTCAATTTCTATAGGTGTTTCTGCTGAGGCTCAGATTATTTCATACCAAACTGATATTTCAACTGCTGTACCTCTAACTCAGGCTGTTGCTTATGTCTTTGCCAACAATAAAATTATTCAACCTAATGGTAAAGCTGCTTTTCAAGCAGGAAATGCCATAATTCTCAATTCTGGGTTTGAAGCACAATCGGGTGCCGTTTTTGAAGCAAAAATTAGGAATCCTTGCCAAATCTCATCATCCAGCACAAGCAATGGAGGTAGTATTCCTGCAGAACTAATCAAATAAAATAAAGAGCCATGAAAACATTAAACAAAAAAGAAGGTCCATTTTTTAGAGATATTTTATTTCTCGAAGCAAGTTCAAATTATACCCTTATTCACTACCGAGATAGTGAGGTTAAAATGGTAGCATATTCGCTCAACCTAGTAGCAGAAAAGTTGTCTAGATCCATTTGTTTATTTCGACCCAATAGGAAGTTTGTCGTTAATTTATCTCATGTTGATCAATACGATAACAATCATATCAAAGTCAAGAATAAAAGCATTTCAATTAGTCGTAGACGAAAAGTTAATGTGAAAAAGGTTCTAATGAATCATTTTAATAAATAAGACCTGGAGAAGTGAGTATTTTAGGTTCCGAAACTAGATCATTTGAAAAATCTAGAATCTTTTTTCGTTTTTTGAATAAACCTCACTATCATTAATTTCCATCCAAAATTCAGGACGAGCAATAGGGGTAAAACCCACTTGCTTGTAAAGACCATGGGCATCTCGGGTGGCAAGTAAGAAACGTCTAAGCCCTTTTAGATTAGAGTGGGAGAGAATGCATTTCATTAGAAACTTTGATAAACCTTTTCCTTGAAATTTAGCTAACACAAATAGATCGCACAAATAGGCAAAAGTGGAGAAATCCGTAATAACTCTTGCGAAACCTACCTGCTCACTACCCTGGTAAATACCAAAACATAGGCTGTTTTCAACAGAATTCTTTACAACTTCAATGGGAATTCCTTTAGCCCAATATGATTCATTGCAAAGGTAGTCATGTACTACATCCAAATCAATTTTCGCCTTGTTGGTAGAGCATATAAAGCCATTGAATTCTACATCTTTCATTTTAAACTGATAGTAAGCTTGAAGGAATAAGTATAAATATATAAAACAAAAATAAAGACTTTATATACAAAAAAAGGTCAAGCTTAATGCTCGACCTTTTTTTTATTTATTACTGCTGTAAGCTTAAAGCTTTCAGTTCGAATTTATCTGCTCATATACATATTTCTTTCCTTGTAAATGTTTCGAAAGAAATCGTCCTTAAGGTCGTCAATGAAGTAGATACCTTCACCAGTAGACTTCATTTCTGGCCCGAGTTCCTTGTTTACATTAGGAAACTTATGGAAAGAGAAGACAGGAATTTTGATAGCATATCCTTTTTTCACTGGTTTGAAATCAAAGTCCTTCACCTTTTTGTCCTCTAGCATTACTTTCGTAGCGTAGTTTACATAAGGCTCCTGATATGCTTTACAAATGAATGGAACAGTTCTAGATGCTCTAGGATTCGCCTCAATTACATAAACTTGCTCATCTTTTATGGCAAATTGAATATTGATTAAGCCTTTTGTATCAAGAGCAATTGCAATACGCTTTGTGTAGTCTTCGATTTGGTCCAATACATGCTGACTAAGATCAAAAGTAGGTAAGACAGCGTAAGAGTCTCCAGAGTGTATTCCAGCTGGCTCTATGTGTTCCATGATACCAATGATGTAAGCATCTTCACCATCGCAAATTGCATCTGCTTCTGCTTCTATTGCACCTTCGAGGAAGTGATCAAGCAAAATATTATTATTAGGAATATCGTGTAGAATTTTTACTACATGTTGCTCAAGCTCCTCCTCGTTAATAACGATTTTCATGCTTTGACCTCCTAAAACGTAACTAGGTCTTACCAAAAGTGGGAATCCTAATTTTTTAGATTCTTCTACAGCTCTATCGGCAGTTTTTACCGTGGTGAATTGTGGATAAGGAATTCCCAACTCTACTAACTTTTCAGAGAATCTACCTCTGTCTTCAGCCAAGTCAAGAGCTTCCCATGAAGTACCAATGATTTTGATTCCGTAGTTTGTAAGTTTCTCAGCCATTTTAAGAGCTGTTTGACCTCCAAGCTGTACGATTACACCTTCTGGCTTTTCGTGTTCAATGATTTCGAAAACGTGCTCCCAGAAAACTGGTTCAAAGTATAACTTATCAGAAATATCAGGATCTGTAGAAACAGTTTCTGGATTACAATTGATCATGATGGTTTCATAACCACATTCTCTAGCGGCAAGTACACCATGCACACATGAGTAATCAAATTCAATTCCTTGGCCGATTCTATTTGGACCAGAGCCTAAAACAACAATTTTCTTCTTATCGCTTACAATAGACTCATTGTCAGGATTTCCTGGAGTGATATTGTATGTACTGTAGTAATAAGGTGTCTCAGCAGCAAATTCGGCAGCACAAGTATCTACACATTTGTACGCACGATTTATATTAAGTTCTTTTCTTCGCTTGTAAACTTCACTTTCTAACACATGAAGTAAATGGGCAATTTGCCTATCAGCATATCCCATTTTTTTAGCCTGAAGAAGTAACTCAGCTGGTAAAGTTTCAAGTTTATATTCTTGAATCTCTTTTTCAATGATAATCAGTTCTTCAATCTGACGAAGGAACCAAGCGTCTATCTTTGTTAGGTTTTGAATTGTCTTGAATGATATACCTGCTTTGAAAGCATCATAGATATGGAACATTCTATCCCACGATGCATGCTCAAGGCTATATTTCAAGGCTGCTTGGTCTTTTAACTCTCTACCATCGGCACCAAGTCCATTTCTTCCTATTTCTAAAGACTGACAGGCTTTTTGTAATGCTTCTTGGAAATTACGTCCAATACCCATTGCTTCACCTACGGCTTTCATTTGTAAGCCTAATTTACGATCAGCTCCTTTGAATTTATCAAAGTTCCAACGTGGTATTTTTACAATTACATAGTCAATTGCTGGCTCAAAAAATGCAGATGTACTCCCTGTAATAGGATTCATCAGCTCATCCAAGTTATAACCAATCGCCATTTTTGCGGCAATTTTAGCTATAGGATACCCCGTTGCTTTAGATGCAAGGGCCGATGAACGACTTACTCTAGGATTGATTTCAATTCCTACTATGTCATCATTTTCTGGGTTCAAAGCGAACTGTACATTACAGCCACCAGCAAATTGCCCAATTCCATTCATCATTTTGATGGACATGTCTCTCATTTTTTGATAGACAGTATCAGGTAGTGTCATGGCAGGAGCTACTGTAATAGAGTCTCCAGTGTGAATTCCCATCGCATCGAAATTCTCGATGGTACATATAATCACAACGTTTCCAATATTATCTCTGAGTAACTCTACCTCGTACTCTTTCCATCCGAGGATTGATTGCTCAACCAAAACCTCATGTACCGGCGAAGCGTGTAGACCTGCATTAAGTGCAACATCAAACTCGTCTGCACTATTTACAAATCCACCACCATAACCTCCTAAGGTATATGAGGGACGGATTACTAAAGGAAACCCAATTTCTTGAGCTATTTCTTTACCTTCTAAAAATGAACGAGCGATTCTACCGTCACACACTTGTACATCAAGTTCCTTCATTTTCAGACGGAATTTCTCCCTGTCTTCGGTAGTTTCAATGGCATTGATATCAACACCAATGATTTCTACATTATACTTTTCCCAAATACCTGCTTTATCGCAGTCTATGGCAAGGTTAAGGGCTGTTTGCCCACCCATTGTAGGTAAAACTGCATCAATGGGTCTACCCATATCTACATGTTTTTTGAGAATTTCCTCAATGTACTTCTCTTCCAACGGTTTGAGATAAACATGATCCGCATTCATGGGATCAGTCATAATCGTTGCTGGGTTGGAGTTAATGAGGGCTACTTCGATTCCTTCTTCTCGAAGAGATCTTGCGGCTTGGGAGCCTGAGTAGTCAAATTCACAAGCTTGACCTATAACGATAGGCCCAGAGCCTATGATCAATACTGATTTAAGGTTCGGATTTTTTGGCATTACTTATTAAGGGGGGATTTCGATTCACGCATCGAAGCACAAAGTTAATACAGAATTCCACTCGACGAATATTTAATTGATTTTTTCCTAAAAGATTAATGAATATTAAAAAATACAAAGTAAACTTTGGACAAATCCAATTTGCAAATTAAATTAGCAAAGTAATACGTGCATCCTATAAAAAGTAATAATGAGAACTAAAAATCTTCAAAAAGCGGCATCTCTTGCCTTAGTTTTAATTTCCCTAGCGTTCAATTCTTTTGGACAATCTGAAATAACAATTAAACCTATTTACAATCCAAGCACTATAAACTTGAAGGTTTCATCGGCTGGAATTTTATTGAGTTCGGGTAAAACCATAGAAAAGCACAATGCCGATATTCAGATTGACGCCTTTGCTGATAGCGATTATGATAGAGTGCCACTTACCATTCCCAACTTCACCGTAGATTTAGTCCGAAATGGAAAACTTATTTCTACTACCAATATTAGTCAAAACGGCTACATCGCGGACTTGTTAAACATAGCAGAAGAAGGAGATGTAGTAAATTTTAGAGCTCAAGAAGTTTTCTTGGAAAAAGAGAGTAAGTTAGAGTTGTTTGCCAATGGTACAGTTTGGTTTGCTTTTGAATTCGTGAATGATGAAAAGCTTGTAAGTAACAAGTAAAGGGTATTTACATCAACGAGATTTAATCTTCTCCGTCAAATTCTTTAATTATAGGCTAAATCTATTCAGGTTTTATTGGTGAAGTCATTAAAACAGACTCTTTGCTTACTATAACTTGGCCATCTGAGCTTCCCTTTATTTTTCTAATGTATTTTTTCTCTGTATAAATGACAGGGGCAAGGCTTTCGGTTTTTCTTTTGGAAAAATACAAAGCTAATCCACCTGCATATTCAATTACATGATTTGGGAATTTATGCCCTGGTTTATGCTTAACTACTACATGTGAGCCACTTACATCTCTAGCATGTAACCACAGGTCATTTTTCTTAGCAAACTTGAGGCTGAGTTCGTCGTTGTTTTTTGCATTTCGTCCTACATAAATCATATAGCCATCAATTTCGAAAGATTTAAACTGTTCGGCTGCTACGTGTATTTTTTCCTGAAAAACTTCAAGTTTGAATCGTCTTAATTTCTTAAGATCTTCTATTTTTTCAATTTCATCTCTTGATTCCTCCAATGAAACTAACCTTTCCATTCTCGCAGCTATATTAGACTCAATGTTACTTTTCTCTAACTGTTCATTCTTTGCTTTTCTATAATAATTTTCGGCGTTCTTTTGTGGACTTAAATCTTCCTTTAGTTTAATGCTAATAGGTAAGTCTGTTTCGTAATTTGTAAGAACAACTTCTTTTGCTCTTTCTGGCACCAAATGTAGATTTGCCATTAAGATATGACCTAAAGTTTGATTTCGTGTACTTGTGTTCAGTTCGTTTAATCGTGCCTCAGATTTGTCAATGTAGGAGTAAATCGACTTACATTCCCTTTCAATTTCCTTAAGCAATAGTTCCTTTTCTCTGTCTATACTAAAGTTTTTGAGTCCATATATAAAATATGAATTGATCGCATCAATAGAACTATCAAACTCTCTCTCAATGTCAACTAAAGGTAATAAAGAGAGCTTTAATATATGATTTTGCTTAATCAAGTAAAACTTAGGTTGCTTGATCGTTGCTAACATTTCAGTGAAAAGTTGTTTTTTGCTTTCTAAGTTTTCATTCTCCCAATTTCGCTCTTTGAGGTATATCGCTGGTAATTTTCCTAGAGTTGGTAGGATTGATGAGATCTTAGCATCCAGTTTATTCCAATCGATATTTAAGTCGCGTTGAAGGTCGCTTTCATGAATAGCTCTATCTCCCTTAAGTTTTTGGTTGAAAATATATTTTACCTCATTTTCTTTAAAAACTAGGATGTTCGATCTATTTCCAAACATTTTGAAACAAATGGTGTATCCATTCTCAAGTTTTATCCCAATAGCTCGTTCGTTTTGGTAAACAAAAACGTCTACAACTTCTTGGTCATACAAGTCTTCCCACAAATTCACTGAATTGCGACGAGCTCGCTTGTAATCTTTGGTCAAAAACAAACACGGGAATGAAGGTAAAACAGAGCAACGTATGAAATACTGCTTATAGTTTGTTTTTACGCCCCTTGCAGCCGCAAACCCGAGAATCATCTCACCTTTGTCTTGGCTAAAGCATTCCATGAGTTTTAAGCCCACGAGGTTGGGGCGAAGCTCTGGTACTAAATGTAAAAAGAAATGGTAATTATTGTTCATCAAATACCTCACTTAATACACCTTCTTTCAAAGCGTAATTAGACACCTTTAGAATTGAAATTTCGAATGTTTGAATCAAATATCGAATAAGGCAAGAAGCAACCACGATCATTTCAACTCTTAACTCAATCATGCCTGGTATTGCCATTCTTTCGTCTCTATTTTTAAATAAAAACTCTTCGTATATTTCGTAAAATGACTTAATAGGCAAGTCAAATGCGATATTTTCGGGGCTAGGCAGAGCTCCTTTAGTTTTCATCCAATATATATCATTGATAGTATCAAAGGAACCAGAGGAGCCTATCATTTCCTTTGGTTGGTATTGATGGCACGCATTTGCTAATGGTAATAATTTTTCTCTAAAGTAATCATTCATACTATTGACAGCAGAGCTTGAAATAGGATCAGTTTTCATGAATAATTCCATGAGCCTTTGTCCACCTATCTCAAAACTTCTTTTCCAAAGTGGCCCTTCGTGATTACAAATAATGAACTCAACACTTCCTCCACCAATATCTACTATCATGGCATTGGAATTAATCTCAACTGCCTTTTTGACTCCTTTGTAAATTAACTCCGCTTCCCTTTCACCATCTATAACATATATATGAATATTCGTTGATTCCAAAACCATGGCTATAAACTCATTTCTATTTTTCGCGTTTCTTATTGCTGACGTACCAGAAGCAAACACCATATAAGGTGGAATTTCATGCTGCTGAATGATTTCGGAGTAATCTTTAAGTGCAACAATCGCCCTTTCCATGGCATCGGACTGCAATTCATCCTTGTTTATGCCTCCTTTTCCTAGTTTTACCGCGGTAGATTTACGAAATATTACCTGATTTTCGTCACCGATTAAAAGGTGAAAAGTATTTGTGCCTAAGTCAATAACAGCTTTTTTCATGTATTTAAGAGCGAAATATTCAACATTTGGAATCCAAATTAAGAAATTGGATTCCTTTTTTTATGTTTGACAAATATCTTAATTATAGCTTGATGTATATTGTAAAACTTATTTTATATCTTTGCAGCCCGAAATAAAAAGAAACGAAGGAGGTGTAAGTTATGCTACATGTAAAAGTAAAGGAGAACGAGTCAGTTGAAAAAGCGTTGAAGCGTTTCAAGAAGAAATTTGAAAGAACAGGAGTTTTGCGTCAATTGCGTTCACGTAAAGAGTTTACTAAGAATAGCGTAAGTCGTCGATTCGAAATCCTTCGTGCCGAATACAAGCAAAAAACGTATGGTCATCTTGATGACTAGTAGGTAAACTAATATAAATTATCGACCAGCTTAGTTGTACAAATAATGGGTGAAAGTATTACTTTTACTCTTGTGCAAAATAAGTTGGTCGATTTTTTTTTGGAAAACATCCAATATGAGCGGAGGCTAAGTCCGCATACTGTTTTAGCCTATAAAACAGATCTCAAGCAATTTGAGATATTTCTTTCCCAAGAATTTGAAACTGTAGATTGCTCATTAGCAACATTTCCAGAAGTACGAGCTTGGATTGTAGACCTTTCAGATAAAAAGATAGCAGCTAGGTCCATCAACAGAAAGATTGCAAGTATCAAAGCGTTCTTCTCCTATTTAATCAAGCAAAAGAAGATTGATACAGATCCAACACTAAAGTTAAAAGCACTAAAAGCCAAGACTCGTCCTCCCGAATTCGTAGAAGAAAGAGCAATTGTAAACCTCTTTGATGAAATAGACTTTCCCGAAGGATTCGAAGGTAGTAGAGATCGATTAATCTTGACTTTATTTTATTGCTCAGGAATTCGTTTAGCGGAATTAATTGGACTTAAATTGAATGAAGTTGATCTCCTAGAAAGCAAATTCAAGGTTTTAGGAAAAAGGAATAAATACCGTGTTATTCCCCTTCCGAATAGCATTTCTCCCTTTATTCAAGACTATCTAGAAGAAAGAAGCAAGCAAAATATTGTAAGTGAATATTTTTTCACAAAACCAGACTCTGAGCAACTTTATCCAGTGTTAGTACAACGTACCGTCAAAAAATACTTGAGTTTAGTGACTTCTCAAAAAAAGAACTCACCGCACATTTTAAGACATACATATGCAACTCATTTACTCAATAATGGGGCTGATTTAAATGCCATTAAAGACTTACTTGGTCATTCCAGCTTATCTGCAACTCAGATTTATACACATAATAGCATTGAGAAACTCAAAGAGGTGCACAAAAAAGCACATCCCAAATCATAAATCATGTTTATTGAATTATTAATCGATTATAAGATTCCAAAAGTGAGGGGTAGAGAGACTTGAATTTTCGTGTTAACGAAGCTTGGGTTAGCTTTTTAGTAATCAAAACTACTGTTGAAATTTCACAATTAATCGATCTCGTGTATAATAATGGACGATATTTTTGCAACACTAATAGAACTTAATTGTCATTAACGTACTTTTATTTTAATATCAACAATAGAAACCCAAAACATGATTAAGAGAATAGGAAGCCTATTTTTGCTTTTCCTTGCTTTTGCAAGTAATGCACAAGAATCCAAATTCAACAACCACGAGGCATTTGCCCCTCTTTTTAATTACCAACCAAGTACTGTTTATAGGTCAGGATCGGGAATGCCGGGACCTGCATATTGGCAAAATACGGCAGACTATAATATTAAAGTAGCTCTGTCTCCCAATGAGAATAAACTGAGTGGAAGTATTTCCATTACTTACACGAATAATAGCCCAGATCAATTAAGTTTTTTATGGCTTCAAATGGATCAAAACCAGTTCAACGATAAAAGTAAAGGTGGAAAGACAACGCCTCTTTCAGGTGCAAGACACGGTAATACAGGTTTTGAAGGTGGTTACAAAATATCGAATGTAGCAACCACTAAAAGTAGAAAAATAAGCAAAAGAAAAACCATAGAAAGCTCAGTATACCTTAATCATATTGTGGATGATACACGTATGCAAATCAGATTAAACGAGCCTCTTGCAACAGGTGAAACTTGTACTATATCAATGGATTATGAGTTTGCCATACCAAGTTATGGAAGCGATAGAATGGGTAAGCTAGAAGCTATAGATGGAACAATATATCAATTTGCTCAGTGGTACCCTCGCATGTTTGTTTATGATGATATCGAGGGATGGAATGTTTTACCCTACGTAGGTGCAGGTGAGTTCTACTTAGATTACGGAGATGTTAATTATGAAATAACTGTTCCTGCCAATCATGTTGTTGTTGGTTCTGGGGATTTAATTAACGAAAAAGAAGTCCTAAGTGGGACAGAAATGAATAGAATGGTGAAAGCAAGAACAAGCGATGCCACCGTTATGATAAGAACTCAAGAAGATGTTGCTAAAAATTTGAATGACAACTCGAATGAAACCAAAACTTGGAAATTCCTTTGTAAGCAAACAAGAGATGCAGCATGGTCTAGTTCAGCAGTCTTTATTTGGGATGCAGCAAGAATCAATCTTCCTAGTGGTAAAACGGCCCTGGCTCAATCTGTATATCCTAAAGAAAGTGCAGGAAACGATAAATGGGGACGCTCTACTGAGTATGTAAAGGCAAGTATAGAGTTTTATTCTAATTACCTAATGGAGTATACTTATCCAGCCGCCACTAATGTTGCTGGTATAGTTTCAGGAATGGAGTATCCAGGAATTGTTTTTTGCGGTTACAAAGATGGTGGTGAGTCACTTTGGGGTGTTACAGATCATGAATTTGGACACAACTGGTTTCCTATGATTGTTGGCTCAAACGAGCGTAAATACGCATGGATGGACGAAGGGTTTAATACTTTCATCAATACATTATCAACAAAAGCTTTTAACAAAGGAGAATATGATCGACCAATGAGTGTGCGTCAATATACTCCTTACTTCTATGATCGTGACCCAATTATGCAACGTCCTGATGTAATTCAGAACCGTAATTTTGGACTTGCGGGCTACTTTAAGCCAGGATTGGGCTTAACAATGCTAAGAGAAAATATTCTTGGCGAAGAGCGATTTGATTTTGCAATTAAAGAATATGTAAGAAGATGGGCATTTAAACATCCTTCACCATTTGATTTCTTCCATACTATTGAAGATGCCGCGGGTGAGGATTTGGGATGGTTTTGGAAAGGTTGGTTTTTTGAAGATTGGAAATTGGATCAATCTATCGAAAAAGTTGATTATGTTGATCAAAACCCTTCAAATGGAGCTGTAATAACAATTGCGAACAAAGAAAAATTACCAATGCCAGTCTATCTTGTAATCAAGGAAGAAAATGGAAATATAATGTCTGAGAACCTACCTGTAGAAATTTGGCAAAGAGGGGGGGAGTGGCAATTCAAGGTGAATACCACATCGCCTATAACTTCAATTCAAATTGACCCAAGTGAGAAGTATCCTGATGTTGATAGAAAAAACAACACTTGGTCTCCAGTAAAATTCAAGTTCCCAGGTAGCAATTAACTGAAGCTTTAAAGTATCTTATCTGGTACTTTTAAGATAAAGGGTTCGATTTTGAGAAAAAAACTCAAATCGAACCCTTTTCTATTTTTAAAAGATATGTATTATTTTATTCTTAATGATAAGGAATATAAAATAGTACCCCAATTCTAAAAACTAAATTAGTAGTTAATTAACTATATAATTAGTTATTGTCGAAGCGATTATTTAGATTTAGTCATTAAACATCAAAACAATGACTGATATAGATAAGAACCAAAAGAAAAGTGTGGGAAAGCCAGATATGACACCTTTGGTTGATTTGGGTTTTCTATTAATTACATTTTTTATTTACACCACTACATTTACTCAGCCTAATGTGATTGAGTTCGTAACACCAAGTAATGAAGACTCTTCAAAAAGCCCAATTAAGGTGAGTAATACATTAACAGTAATTTTGGGTAGTAACAATCAGCTATATTGGTACCAGAGCCCATTAGAAGAATTAACTTCAAATGACATTCACCAGACGACTTATGCTCCTGATGGTTTAAGAAGGCTAATAATGCAAAAGAAAGAGGTTTGTATAGAGCCTGAAAGTTGGACAGTGATTATTAAACCAACTAAAGATGCTAGTTGGCAAAATACAGTTGATGTCCTAGATGAAACTATCATAACGAATTCAAAGAAAGCAGTTACCGAGCTAACGCCAAAAGAATTGATGGAATTTGAAAGAGTAGTAGCTATGAGATAGGTGAGAGAAGAACATTTAATCTATTGTGATACCTTTCAATCATTTTCGGCATGAAAATAGAGCTGATTATCATACGATATAAAGCCATTGAATGTGAAAACAGAAAAAACCTTCTCAAAGCCAGAGAAAGTAAAGCCACGTTACTTGAAAAGTTACCACTTTTCGATCATCTTGATATTGCTAAATGTAGGACTTGCTTTTACTTCTAGTGCCGAAGGAACAAGGCAAGTTTCACCATCTGAAAGCAAAATAGCCGCCCTTCATTTTTCTGTTAGCTCTAACCTTGGTTCAGGTTTCAATGCAAGTCAAGAGGACAGAATCTATTTCCATATAAGTAATCATCAAACAGAAAATTTCTATTTCGGAGCACGTGTTATGACCGCAGGTAGCGGCTCTAACTTGAGTGATGTTTATTATTGTATCAAAGATTCTCTTGGAAATCTAGTTTCACCGCGTACAAAATTTATCTCCAATATTTCTAGTTATGATCAAGCTGTTGCTGGGCCAAATATCAATGCTAGTAATCCTTCTGGATACGCTCCTATAGTGTTTGACCCAACAATAAATGGAAATTTCTACATCGAATTTTATAGAAGTAGCACAGCTGGAGTAACCAATAATTTAACTTCAAATTTTATCGCTCCATGGTTTGATTTTACAGTAGGAGAGGCATCTGGTGTATTTAAACCTGGAAGAGTTTATTGTGAAAACTGGTCTTTTATTACAGCAAAGTCTACAGCAAACTTTTCTGGTACTTATGAGGACAAGTTGGACCTCGAAATGTTTACGTATACCGATGATGAGGTTGTAATTAAAGTAATCTTCAAAGATATACAGCCATTGGGCTTTTTTGCGGCTTTTAATAGCTACGGAGTTGATCCCAATGAAACTGACTGGCTCATTGGTCGTAAATCTAAATACTCAGGAACTGTTGCTCCTCAATTAATCAATAGTTATAAAACGTTTTTGGTTGAACCAGATGCCTTGGTCTATCCAAGCTCTTCCTTAGCTTCTCCGCCATCTGTAGCAACTAACATTATTGGTTGTCCAGGAAATTATTTAATACCCTTTAACTCAGATGTAGTAGGAGATGTAAAGTTTGTTTTAGACATCAATGGCATTTCAGGGTTTCAAGAAAACACAAAGGATTTAGTATTAGAGGCTATCAATGTTGAGATAGGTTTAAACTACTTACCTTGGGATGGTTTGGATGGGTTAGGAATTCCAGTTTCTCAAAACACCGAAGTTAAAACGATAATATCAATCCTAAGAGGGAGAGTTAATTTGCCATTATTTGATGCTGAAATCAACCCAAATGGTATCAGTTTTGAAATGGTGCGTCCAGCATCAGTACCTAATTTAAAAATGTACTGGGATGATTCAGAACTGACAATTGTAACTGGAAAAGGAAGTAATATCAATAATACAACTGGACCTGGAATAAACAATAGCGAAATAGGTCAATTATCACCAGGTCACGCTTGGAATGGTCCATATGGTAATAGTTTAATAAATCCACCAGCCTTGGCAAATGGAGGAGGGAGTGCAACACCAACTTTGGGTGATGATGACTTTGGAAATGTTAGAACGATAAATACATGGTTTTGGGGACTAGAGGAGAAATCTGGAAACCTTTCGTTTAGAATACCATATTGTAACGAAGTATCAGGAAGTTTGATTAATGATTTGGATGGTTCAGTCAATGGAAACCCAATTAGCATAGCAAATAATATCTTTATACTTTTGGTGGATAGTGTGAATATCGTTAGCCAAGTTGTTAGGACCGATTCAAACGGGTTTTTTACATTTACGGGAGTTGATTCAGGGAACTATAGCTTAATACTCTCCGATACACCTACGGAAATTAACACTCAGGCCCCACCACCATATTCTTTACCACTTGATTGGGTACTCATAGGAGAAGGAGTTATAAATGGGAATGATGGAAGCCCCAATGGTCAAATTCTTTTTTCATTAAGTGATTCTGACTTAGGAGGTTTGGCTTTTGGTTTACAAAAAAAGCCTGATAGTAATTCGGAAACATTTGTATTGAAAAACACAAATGGGAGTAATAGAATTAAGTTGAAAAGCTTAATAGGCTTTGATTTAGAAGATGGTGAGTTGGGTGCTGGTTCTACAATAAAAATAATTACGCTTCCAACGAATGGAAAACTATATTACGATGGAATAGAGTTGAGTGCAAGTGATTTAATCACAGGTTATAATCCCGATTTGTTAAGAATTGACCCAGATTTCGACCATGCAGGAAGCCTAAGTTTTACTTACTCATTTATTGATAGTCATGACTTAGAGAGCTCAATTCCTGCGACAATAATCATTCAAATGGACTGTCAGTCTGTAATTTGCGTGCCCATAGATATTTCGAAGAATTAAATGGATTTATTTTTGAATTTGTATCTTCCCATTCTAATTCAACCCTAAAATAATAATGACCGCAACAATACTTGGCTTTTTAGCTTTCACTGGTTTTGTGATATTTTACTCGTGGTATAAGTTAAAAAACGAAAACCTTACATCCGAAAAAGGATACTTTTTAGCCGGGAAAAGCTTGACAGGACCAATAATAGCGGGTTCTATGCTTCTTACCAATATTTCAACAGAACATTTAATTGGAATGAATGGCAATGCCTACAAAAATGGCATTATGGTAATGGCATGGGAAGTTACATCCGCTATTGCATTAGTTATTGCTGCGATATATTTTGTTCCAAAGTATATAAAAATGGGTTTAACTACCATTCCGGAGTATTTGGAAAATAGGTTTGATAAACTAACTAGAACATTGGTAGCTAGCTTTTTAATGATCTCTTTTGTTGTCACATTACTGCCAATAGTATTATATACAGGAGCGATCAACATTGAAAGTATTTTCGATTTGTCGATCAATTTAAACATTTCAAAAAGCCAAGGCTTATGGTTGACCGTTATTGGAATTGGAGGAATTGGCTCTATGTACGCAATCTTTGGTGGTTTAAAAGCCGTGGCTTATTCTGACACTTTAAATGGTATAGGACTTTTTTCTGGAGGGCTTTTAATTTCCTATTTAGCACTTGACCAAATAGGAGAGGGGAGTCTCGCATCAGGAATGCAAAAGGTCTATGATTTTGCTCCCGAAAAGTTTAATATGATTGGAGCGGAAGACTCGGTGCTGCCTTTTTCAACTCTATTTACAGGCTTGATGATCAATCAGCTTTATTTCTGGGGAATGAACCAAACCATAATTCAAAGAGCTTTTGGAGCTAAAAATTTAGTAGAAGCACAAAAAGGGTTGATTTACACCGGGGTTTTAAAGTTATTAGTACCATTAGTTATTGTATTACCTGGAATGCTCGCTTATTACCTTTATGGAGACTTGTACTATGATACTCCTGATGTAATATACCCATTACTCGTCAAAGAAGTCCTTCCTGCTAGTCTAACAGGTTTATTTGCAGCTGTAATATTAGGTGCTGTGCTGAGTACTTTCAATAGTGTTTTGAACTCAGCTTCTACAATTTTCTGCATCGATATTTACAAAGAGTATTTTGGAAAAGGTGTTAGTAATGAAAAAGTGGTAAAAATTGGGAAATGGGTCGGATTAATATTAGCCATTTCAGCAATACTTATCGCTCCAATGGTAGCAAGTGCACCAGATGGCTTATATCAACTTTTACAACAACTCAATGGCATCTTTTTTATTCCAATAGCTAGTATAATGTTCGCTGGCTTATTCGTTAAAAGAATAAATGCCAATGGAGCTAAAGCTGGTTTATTATTTGGGCTTATATTTTACCTCTTAGCTACTTTCGTTTTTGATACAGGAATTCACTTTGTTCACATTTGGGGAATAGAGTTCGTTTTGAATTTTATAATAATGCTTGCTATCTCAAGTTTATACCCAACTAACAAAGTGTTGGTAGAAAGAGAAGAGGATTTATCTGAATCTTGGAAATATGTGAGAATTTGGGGAATTATACTTGTTGTTATCACTATTGGCGTTTATGTATTTTTATCCTAAATGTTTGATTTAATTGTTGATTTATAGAACTTTGCGTCGATTATAATATTAGAAGAATGGAAAACAATTTCACCCCAGAAGAATTAAACCCACTTGCAAATCTTGAACATTGGGAAGATGATGTCATTGAAAGGTATCCTGAGCCAGAAGTGAAGGCTAAAGAAGATTATCGTAACTATGATGATAATGAGAGATTGGCGACTGTTCGTGAATTCTATAGATTAAATCATACTTATCAAACTTATGATTTTGTAGTCGAAAAAGAGAAGGAATATCTCAAATTCGACAAAAAAGAAATGTCTATTTGGGATGCGATTGATTTCCTAAATACCCTTGTTGATGATAGCGATCCTGATACAGATTTGGACCAATTTCAACACCTATTACAAACTTCAGAAGCTATACGACAAGATGGTCACCCAGATTGGTTTGTACTAACAGGACTTTTACACGATTTAGGTAAAGTTCTTTGTTTATTTGGAGAGCCACAGTGGGCAGTAGTGGGTGATACTTTTCCTGTAGGTTGTGCTCATTCTGATAAAATTGTATATCCTGAGTTTTTTGATGTAAATCCAGATTCTAAAAATAAAGATTTCAATACGAAGTTGGGTATATACTCTGAAAATTGTGGACTTGACAACGTAAAGATGAGTTGGGGCCACGATGAATATATTTATCAAATAATGAAGAACTTCATACCCGAAGAAGGCCTTTATATGCTTCGTTATCACTCTTTTTATTCTCAACATAGAGAAGGAGCATATAATCACTTAATGAGCAAGCATGACCATGAAATGTTCAAATGGGTAGATAAATTTAACCCTTACGATTTGTATTCTAAAGTTCCTGTAGCTCCGGATGCAAAGGCTCTAAAGCCATATTATGAGGACTTAGCAGCGAAGTATTTGCCTGCAACTTTGAAGTTTTAATTAACTCGCTTCTTTGTGATTCAACTAGTTTACCTTTTGGAAAACTAGAACTTACATTTTATCAAAGATAAAGTTGATTTCCTTTACCTTCTCGATGTCTGAGTTTTTCTTAAAAGAAACAATAAGGTTTAAGAGGACTCTTTTTATGATTTCGAGATTGGTGCATGGTTTGTAAAACTCTTTACGAGGTTCTACTTTCATTTGTTTTAAATAAGTATCGATATCATTTTTTGAGAATATTAATCCTTTATTGAAGACATTAATATAGAATTGTACAGTTGGACTTTCATAAGTTAGAATGAACAAGCTAGGTAAGTTTACACCAAAAACAGGAAGATTCAATCTTTGTGCGACAATCATGTAAATCACACATAAACTAATAGGATTACCTTTTTTTACATCCACCACTTGATTGATCATGCTATTTGCTGGAGAATGAAAATTCTTGGTATTTCCAGTAAATCCATACTTTTCAAAAAAGATATGATTCAATATTTTAATGGCATCATGAGGATGTACTTCATCTCTGAGTAAAAGCCATGCATCAAAATAGATTTGGTTGATTTCTGCTTTGACCTTTTCAAACTCAAGGTCAGGGTATTGATATTTTGCTACAAGCCACATTCCCTCCAGAATATCTTGAGCTCCGTTTTCCTTCCATTTGATCAACCCATTAGTGAATTGACCGTATTGCATCTCATGAATTAAGAGCTCTATTTTACGCTGTAATGTGACATTGAGACTGTTTTCTTCCCAGTGAGATTCTAAAACTGGAATGATTGAATCACCCAAGCCTTTAATCCTTTCTTCCACATGTGCATATACCTCTTCGTCGGAGTCATCCAAAAGAGATACTAATGCTTTCATTTCTGTTTCATTCATCGATTCACTTGAATAATTATTGGTTAAATTAATAAGACTTGTGAAAAGGACAAACTTTACTTTTAAATCTTTGTGCTAAAGGCTACTTTTGTGAAAATTCTTATATATGAATATCCTTGTTAGTGGAGGAGCTGGATTTATTGGCTCACATACAGTAGTAGAGTTGATCAATGAAGGGCATCATCCCGTTATTGTAGATGATTTTTCAAACTCTGAAGAAGATGTGATTGATCGTTTAAATGAAATAACTGGAAAAAAGATCACCAGTTATAAAGGATCTTGCAATGATCTGGCATTTTTAAACTCCGTATTTGAAAAAGAGAGCATAGACGGGGTGATTCATTTTGCAGCCTCAAAAGCGGTTGGTGAAAGTGTAGAAAACCCGGTTAAATATTATCAAAATAATGTAGGATCACTTTTGGTAATGATAGAGGCAATGAGAGTAGCTAAATGTAAAAAATTAGTGTTCTCTTCTTCTTGTACGGTTTATGGAGAACCTGATGTTGTTCCTGTGACAGAGACAACACCCAGAAAGCCAGCTAATTCACCATATGGTAATACAAAAACAATTTGCGAAGATATTTTAAGGGATATTCAGGTTTCTGGAGAAGATTTTCAGTTTATAGCTTTACGTTACTTTAATCCAGTTGGGGCACACGAATCTGCACTTATTGGAGAATTACCAAAAGGTATACCTAGTAACTTGATTCCATACATTACTCAGACTGCAATTGGGATAAGAGAGAAGTTGGTTGTTTTCGGTGATGACTATGATACTGAGGATGGAACAAATATTAGGGACTTTATACACGTTGTAGATTTAGCAAAAGCACATGTTGCAGCTTTTGAATTTCTAAAGTCAAAATCTACAGGCTTTTACGACGTTTTTAATATTGGAACAGGTGAAGGTTATTCAGTTTTACAATTGATTCAAACATTCGAAAAAGTAAATAATTTAAAGCTTAACTATAACATAGGGCCACGAAGGGCAGGTGACACCGTCAAGATTTATGGTGACGTCACTAAAGCAAAAGAAGTATTAGGCTGGCAAACTCAGTTATCGCTGGAAGATGCTATGCGTGATGCATGGAAATGGGAAAAAGCATTGAAATCCAAAAATACACAAAGTTGAAAAAAATACTAATTACAGGAGGAGCAGGTTTTATTGGAAGTCATGTAGTTCGCTTATTTGTAAATAAGTACCCGAACTACCATATTGTAAATTTAGATTTACTGACGTATGCCGGGAATCTAGAAAACCTCAAAGACGTAGCTGATGAATCAAACTATATTTTTGAAAAAGGGGATATAACTGATGCTGCTTTTATTAATTCTCTATTTGAAAAATATCAATTCGATGGGGTAATTCATTTAGCCGCAGAAAGTCATGTTGACAGGTCAATCTCGAATCCTATGGAATTTGTAATGACTAACGTAATAGGAACTGTTAACCTTCTCAATGCTGCCAAAAAGTTATGGAATGGTAACTATGAAGGTAAAAGGTTTTACCATGTTAGTACTGATGAAGTTTACGGAGAATTACATGATAATAACGAGTTCTTTACTGAAACTACTAGTTATGATCCTCATTCGCCTTATTCTGCATCTAAGGCTAGCTCAGATCATTTTGTAAGGGCTTACCACGATACTTATGGGCTTCCAATTGTGATCTCTAATTGCTCAAATAACTATGGGCCAAATCACTTTCCTGAAAAGTTGATTCCATTGATGATAAACAACATCAAAAATAATAAGCCATTGCCGGTTTATGGTAAAGGTGAAAATGTTAGGGATTGGTTATATGTGATAGACCATGCTAGAGCAATTGATGTAATATATCATAACAGCGAAAAGGGGCAAACGTATAACATTGGAGGAAATAATGAATGGACAAATATAGATCTTGTTCATCTATTGTGTGATACCATGGATGAACAACTTGGCAGACCAACAGGGGATGCAAGAAAACTCATCACATTTGTAAAAGATAGAGCAGGACATGATATTAGGTATGCAATAGATGCAAGTAAACTTAAAAATGACCTTGGTTGGGAGCCTTCAGTTACATTTGAAGAAGGACTAGCTAAAACAGTGGAATGGTATTTGAATAATTGGTCGTGGATAGAAAACATTACATCTGGAGATTATCAGAAATACTATAGTGAAATGTACGAAGGTTAAAGAGTTATAAAATCTAATAATCTCTGATATCTCATCAATTGAATTAAATTAAAAAATATGAAAGGAATAATATTAGCTGGTGGTTCTGGAACGAGATTACACCCTTTGACTTTAGCTGTAAGCAAGCAATTGATGCCTGTTTATGATAAGCCAATGATTTATTATCCATTATCAATTTTGATGCTTTCGGGTATTCAAGAAATATTGATTATTTCAACTCCTCACGATCTTCCACATTTCGAAAAGTTACTTGGAGACGGTAGTAAAATAGGATGTAAATTATCTTATGCAGAGCAACCAAGTCCAGACGGGCTAGCCCAAGCATTCGTAATAGGGGAAGAGTTCATTGGAGATGATTCTGTAGCCTTAATTTTAGGTGATAATATCTTTTATGGTTCAGGATTAAGTAAGTTGTTACAATCTTGTGCTGATCCAGAAGGTGGAATTGTTTTTGCCTATCCCGTTCACGATCCTGAAAGATATGGTGTTGTAGAGTTCGATAAAGATTTTAATGCTCTTTCTATTGAAGAAAAACCAACAGAACCAAAGAGTAATTATGCGGTACCTGGATTGTATTTTTATAACAATTCTGTAGTGGAAATTGCGAAAAATATTAAACCTTCACCTCGAGGTGAACTGGAAATAACTGACGTAAATCGAGTTTATTTAGAACAAGGTAAACTCAAAGTGGGAGTGATGAATAGAGGAACAGCTTGGCTCGATACGGGTACTTTTGCTTCTCTAATGCAAGCTGGCCAATTTGTTCAAGTTATAGAAGAGAGGCAAGGCTTAAAAATCGGTTGTATAGAAGAGATAGCTTACAGAATGGGTTTTATTACAGCAGACGAACTAAAAGAAATAGCCACTCCTTTAGTAAAGAGCGGCTATGGTGAATATCTTTTAAATCAATTGAAGTAAACAATTTATTTACCAACCATCATCAATAACTGGCTTCTTCTTAGGAGCCGGTTTTGCTTGTGAGGTGGTAGTAGCCTTCATTGCTACTTCTCCAGCTGAAGAAACAATTTCTTCATCGCTCTCTATACGGGAATAAACTCGACTTACTATTTTCCAATCACCCCCAATTTTAACTAAATTAAGGAGATCAATGATTTTAGAATTAGGGTATACAGTTTCTGTAATAGCGGTCGCAGCAACTCCAGCATAACTCCAAGAAACTAATCTAGTTGTTCTATCCATCACAGTATTTGGCTTTATTTTGGAAGCTAGTTCATTTACGCTCATTCCAATTATAGAACCAGATTTACTTGCCGATTTTTGAATTGCATCACTTGTAAATGCACTTTTAAATCGATCCACTTGACCATTGGTTCCTCCATCAAGATAATCGGTAACGGTTTTTTTTATTAGTGCTTCATCAGATTGTGCAAATGATAGTATCGGTAATAAACAAATTACCAGTAGCCTTTTTAGTGTAGACATATTTTTATTTTTAATTTAAAACGCTTTTATACCAATTAATATTTTAAACATAGAAAATTGGCCTAAAAGTATAGACAATCGAAGAATAATTTTAATATTTGTTCGGAATATTTTTTAACATCAAACCAAAAAAACAAATAATGGGATTACTATCATTTTTAAAAGGAGTAGGAGACAAGATTTTTCCTAAAGCAGCAGAGAAAGAGCCAGAGGTAAAAGCTGCAGCATTGTTAGCTAGAGTACAAGAATTAAAACTTCCTTTCAAGAAATTGAGTATCAAGGTTGTAGAAGATACAGTTACACTTCAAGGCGAGGTAGCAGAACAAGTTGACGCTGAAAAAATTGCGTTGACTGTAGGTAATGTTGAGGGAGTTTCTGTTGTAGATAACCAATTGGAAATTGCAGAACCAAAACAAGAAGCTGTTTACCATACTGTGGAGAAAGGTGATTGGCTTTCGAAAATAGCTAAGAAGCACTACGGTGATGCAAATAAGTATATGTTGATTTTTGAAGCAAACAAACCAATGCTTACAGATCCAGATAAGATTTATCCAGGACAAGTATTAAGAATTCCACCTTTGGAAGCTTAATTACTCAATCACAAATATTATAAAAAAAGAGGCCTAGAGCCTCTTTTTTTATTGGGGTAATACCAATACTTTCTGGTTGATTACCCTTCCATCTTTCAAATATACTTTAACTACAATCTGGCCTTCAACTTTTTGACGAATTTTAAACATCCCACTAGTTAACTTTTCAAATAACACTTTTCTACCTAAAATATCATAAATCTTAACTTCAGAAATTTGAGAAGGATTATTAAAATTTAGGATTCCGTTTTGTGTTGGATTTGGATATAAAGTAAGGATATCAAGTTCACTTTCTATACCCAAAGGAGTTAACACAACCACTTTCGCTTCACCGTTAACAATACCAATACCACAGCCATTGGTAGCCTCCTTTATGGTGTAGGTGAAAGAATCATCCGGTTTCACGAAATAAAAAGATGTACCGTTCTCTATTGAAATTCGTGTACCATCATTTAAGACTATTTCTACCGGACCTTCACCACTAACATTTAATCTAAGTTGGGTCGAATCACCTTGAATAATGTCTTCATTACCAGAAATTGTAGCTACTAAAGGTGCTTTCACCCTCACATCAATTTTACTCTTTGAACTCTCACATCCCAAGTCATTTGATTGGCTAACGTAATAGCTAGTTATACCCTCTATAGAGGTAGATGGTTTCAATTCTTGGAACGATTGTCCGTTTACAGGATCCAGATACCATTTAAGGTTTTGACCAACAGCCTCAAGTTTTACGTTAAATTCTCCAAAACATGTTTCTAGAGGGCTTTGAACGTATGGTTGCGGAGGGCTTGGAATAATTTCGAAAGGATACACATCGCTAAAGTCACCTTGTCCATTGCTACCTTTTATTATTAGGCTAAGTTTTTCGCCAGACTTGATGTCATTTGGAATTGTAAATCTAACCTGGTTTTCTTGTAATTCAGGATTGATGATATAAGACGACTTTCCATTTAAATGAACAGTATATGCTGTACTAGAACCACTTTGTAATCCATTAACTTTTAAACTGACTTCTCCTTTTTCACAAAATTCGAGCTTTTCGCTTCCTGTTATGGAAATTTTAGGGGCAATAACCAATAGTTGAGTGTTGTTGCCTTGGTTTAACAAACCGCAAGCACCAACTGCATTTTTAATGCTTAGGTATTGATCTTCACTTGGTTGAAGAGCCAGGTTTATGGTTCTTTGGTATTCATTCTCAATTTTTTGCCCATTACTTAATTCCCATGTCCATGGGCCACTTCCTGTAAAGTTGACAGTTAGGTTAGCGGTTTCTCCCTTGTCAATAATCGTGCGATCTAAACTTAAACTGTATGTCCCTTTTTGTTTTATTTCAAAATTGTCACTGATATAGCTTACTATGTTCGGATTGGTAGATAGAACTCTAAATCTGTAATTCTTACCTGCTGGCAGATCTTTTGTGATAGTTACAAAAGCTTTGTTGCCTACTTTTACGACACTTATTGGATCGTAATCCGTTCCTTGAGCATTACTCATTTCGAACTCGAAATTATTATCTGGAAAAAAGTAACCGAAGCTTTTCCATTCAATTTCTATTATCTCTTCATCGCAAAATGCTCTTTTAGCAGGCAACTGAAGGGTAATCGAGTTTTCGGGTTCTTGAATAATTTGATAAGCTGCATCTGGCGAAAAACGAATATTCCCTGCCGATAACATTCGCTGATATTGTTCTTCGGAAAAGTAATTTCCGCACCTGACTTGATAAGACATTAAGTTTCCGTCTCCAGAAACAAATGATTGACCTAATTGATCAACCAAGGTACTAGGAGGCTGTACACCGCACTCTAAAGATGCTATTGAATGTTCTCTTTCGTATGGATCTGCAGGAGTATCGCAAATAAAATCACCTGCTGTGGCACAGTTTGCACCAACCCCTCTTGTTACAAGTTCACGCTCTTCAATTTTCTCAGAGTTGCTATTATTAAATGTATGCAAAAGTCCAAAATAATGACCCAACTCATGTGGCAATACCTTTTCAGCCAGAATTTGGAAATCCTCGGTATTTCTATCCAAGTAACTAAGAAATATTCTATTTCCAGCGTTATTAAGGCTTGGAAGGCTAGTAAAGCCACTTAGAACATCTTGGTTCGGAAGAACTATGGAACTAACGAAATACAGGTTAATTGCATTTTCTACGTCATATTTTGATCGAAGTTCTGTTTCATCTTCAACCTTGAGATTGTAATACTTATCGTTATAAACATGTTTTACTCCTGAACTAAAAACGTAGAATTCATAATTGATAGGAGCAAAGTATTCATTTGCCTTTGCTATTAATGTACCAATATCAGTTTCTGACAATAATGGTAGACCACCAGTTTTGTGTACGACGATAGGATTAACGGCAATTCGAGTAATCGCCTGTCTTGAGGATCTCGTTTTAACTATCACATAGTCACTTTTGGCTTCAGCAATATTACTTATACCACAACTCATTTGAGCCTGTGTATACGAATAAAAACTCGTAAAGATAATTGCAATAAGTAAACGCATTTATAGATTCCCTGACTAAAGAACTACAAAGATACCAAATTGGTTTTAATTGGATTATAGGTTCAAATATTCTTTTCTAAAAGCGTTAAACTCTTTCTTTAAAAATTTCATTTTTTCTTCGAAACCATTTAAATCTCCAATTTTTGACGGAGTTTCAATAGCTTTGCTAATCTCATGGATTTTCATCAGACCAATGGTACCACTATTTCCTTTGAGGGTATGTAATTCCTTTTGAATTTGAATAATGTCATTGTTTTTGAAAGCCTTTTCGGTATTGGAAATTTGTTCTTCGGCTTCTTTTTCGAAATCTTCAAAAACCGAAATTAACATCTCTTTTCCTACCATTTCTTTCAAGCCATCAATTACTTCCATGTCAAAACGAGGAATATTGTCTTCGATTAACGCAGCCTTCTTTAGTTTTGGTTTCGAAATTGAATTACCTTTCACTCCATTTCCACCAATTAGTTCTTCTACTTTTTGAATAAGTAAATGTGCTCTTATTGGCTTTGAAACGTATGCATCCATTCCATTTGACAAGAATTTCTCTTTATCATCTTGCATAGAATAGGCTGTCATGGCGACAACTTTTGGCAATTTGGAACCAAACTGTTCCCTTAGCTTAGCGGTTGTTTCTATTCCGTCCATTTCAGGCATTTGGATATCCATTAGGATAACATCAAAACTATTATTCTTTTCAAATTCATCAATTGCCGCAAATCCACTGTCAGCTTGGGTAACTGAACAGCCAGATTTAAGAAGAATTTCAGAGGCAACTTTTCTGTTTACAGCGTTATCGTCAACTAATAAAATTTTAGGATTGTTTTTAAAGTAGTTGGTCAGACTGATATGATTAATTTCATTTGTGTGAGAGTCGGGCTTATCTAAGGTTTCTTCAGCCTTAATTGTAAACCAGAATGTACTTCCTTTTCCTATTTTAGACTTAACCCCCATATCTCCTTCCATCCTTTTGCAAAGGTTTTTGGAGATTATTAATCCTAAACCCGTACCTCCAAATGACTTACTAGTAGAGTTGTCTAGCTGTTGAAATGCACTGAAAAGCTTATCCTGGTCTTCTTGCGTAATACCAATACCTTGATCAATCACCTCGAATTTAAGGGTATTCTTTGTTGCCGCTTTAGTTACCTTGATTTCTACTTTACCATTGTGAGTAAACTTAAGTGCATTGGAAGTTAAATTAGAAAGTATCTGTAAAAGTCTTGTTCGGTCACTTAGGATATAATTAGGTACATTACTACTTACATCGAAGGTAATTTCGTTTCCTTTTTCAAATGCTTTTTGCTTAAACAAAGCAACCAAATTGTCAAGCACATCACGTATGTCAGTTGGCCTTTTTTGCAATTCCATTTTACCTGCCTCTATCTTGGACAAGTCAAGTATGTCATTCAGAATCGTTAATAATGTTTCTGAAGACTTTTTGATGGTTTCAACATAGTCTTTTTGTTCTGGCTTTAACTTGGTTTCATTTAATACATCTATCATTCCAATGATTCCGTTCATTGGAGTACGGATTTCATGACTCATATTGGCCAAGAACTGCTCCTTCACTTTTAGTGAATGCTCTGCTTCTTCTTTTGCTACTTGCAGCTCCATTGCACTGTTTTTAAGCTCAGTGATATCACGAGCAACTCCTTCAACTTCTGTAGGTAGGCCTTTAGAATCTTTGATCATTCTGATGTTCAAGATAAACTGTCTTAAGGCTCCATCTTTTCGTTTTACATTAACTTCGAAGTTGGTAATGCTTCCTGTTTTAAGTAGCGTCTTAATGTTTTGCGAACTATCTTCTCTATTTTCAAAGAATTTATCAACTTTTTGTCCTTGTACCTCTTCAAGCGTATATCCAGTATGTTTTAGTACTGAAGGTGAAATCATTGTGACGTTGCCTGCGAGATCTGTACGGTAATAAATATCGATAAACGACTCAATGATATTTCTAAACTTTTCTTCACTTTTCTGAATAGATAAAACAGCATTTTTCTTTTCTGTGATATTTCTCGCAATACCTGAAACTTCTTCTATTGAGCCATCTTCGGCAGATAAAATTGGATTCAAATAAAACTCGTACCACTGACTTCCCCCCTCTAATTCGCCCCAATGCATCTCAAAGTACTGAGGATTACCAGTAAAGGCTTGATTGTACTTTTCTCTAAGTAAGGGTCTATCTTGTGTTGAAATTAATTTCCACCCTAGCTTCTCAGTACTAACATTGATTTCAGGTGGTACATCAAGTTTTTCTTTGATAAGGTTAAAATAGTTTTTGTTAAATGAGCTCAGGTGCCTTTTTTGATTAACAGTCCAGATGTAATGGGTACTACTATCAAAAACTGCGTTTAACCTGGCCGTTTGAATAAGTAAATCAGCTTCCGCCTTTTTCCTTTCTAGAGCCAAAGCAACTTGGCCAGACACGAACTCAAGCAATTCCATGTCCCTCGCTCCAAACTTAGTTGCATCAGAATATGACTTAATACCGATTACACCAGTTGTTTTGTTTTTAACTTTTAAAGGAACAATGACCTGAATAGCAGGTAAAATATCGCCATACATGAATACCTTTTCCTTCTTAGCCAACTGCTCCAAGTCACTCTTATAGAGTAACAACGGCTTGTTTTGAACCATGGAATATTCAATAATTCCATTACCAAGCTTTCTCTTTAAATAGTTACTCTCAGTTTCGTAATGTTCATCTTCATGATATGGGAAATAGATGCTTCCTTCTTCTGGTTCGTAGACCGCCACAAAGAAATTATTGGCAAAAATGTTTTTTTGTAGTTCGGTATGAACTTGTTTTAAAAACTCACGTAGGTTTTTTGTATTTAAATTTGATTGGGCTATCGAATAATATAAATCTTGAGCTCTTTCAGCTCTTCTTCTTTGTGTGATGTCTCTAAACAAACAACGGAAATTAACAGGTTTTCCGTTTTCAAATCTACAATTGATATCTCCAGATAGGTAAACTCGCTTGTTTTCGATATTCCGGACTACCATTTGGAAATCATGAATATGAATCCCTTTTTCAACCTCTTTTAGTTTATTGAGTATATCTCCTGCAAATTGTGGGTGGAGAATATCTTGAAGTTTCATGTCGCTCAATGAAGCGATATTATATCCAAGAGTTTCTCTAAAAGATTGATTTACAAATAGGAAGTCAAGATCGGGTGATAACATCATTATTACCTCCGATGTATTATCAATTAGATCTTTCAAAGGGTCAAAGTCAAGGTTTTGACCTTTGTTGGAAATGATCTCAATATTATCCGTTTCTCTTGTGTTCACTGCCTAAATGTTTTGATTAAGAATCTGCAACTCAAAAGTGCAAAAAGAAAGGCTATATGCGAAATGTTTTAGTAATTGGATAGAGAGATAAATGAGAATTGAAAAACCTTAATGAATAAAAAGGTAATTTTGAGTATAAATTGAATCGTTGTGAGTAAAGTAAGACCAAAGAAGCACCTAGGACAACATTTTCTAAATGATTTGTCAGCTGCAAAGCAGATCGTAGATGCCTTGTCTCCCGAGGGAAAATATACAAAAGTGATAGAAGTGGGTCCCGGAATGGGCGTTTTAACCCAATATTTACAACCAAGGACCGACCTCGACTTGTATTTGGCCGAAATTGATACTGAATCAATTGTTTATTTAGCAGAACATTTTCCTGAATTAAAGGAAAAGACTTTTGAGGCGGATTTCTTGCAATTGCATTTGGAAGAGAAAATGGAACTTGCTAAAGGTGAAAAAATAGCTATCATTGGTAATTTTCCATACAATATCTCATCTCAGATTTTTTTCAAAGCCTTCGATCAACGCGATAAGGTTGACGAAATCGTATGTATGTTGCAAAAAGAAGTTGCAATGCGTATAGCAAGTGGACCAGGGAATAAAACCTACGGAATATTAAGCGTCCTTTTACAGGCTTTTTATGACATCGAATATCTCTTTACAGTTCTTCCAGATGCCTTTACTCCTCCTCCAAAGGTGGACTCGGGTGTAATTCGCTTAAAAAGGAATTCTAACGTTAATCTTGATTGTGATGAACGAAAGTTCTTTACAATGGTGAAAATGGCCTTTAATCAAAGAAGAAAAAAGCTAAGTAATTCTATAAAAGGAATGGGTGAAATAGGGGAGTCCCCACTTTTGGACTTAAGAGCAGAAAGGTTACATTATACGGACTTTGTAACACTTGTAAATCTATTGAAATAATAGTTTACTCGTAAGTTAACTTTGATAGATAGAATACGTCGGCTGGAATTAAACCATTTGGGCTTTTAACGCTCTGAATTCCGTAGGCGATAAAAACATGTTCGTACCAAGATGAAAGCTCATTTTCTTGACTATTAAGAATTCGTCTATCCTGTGTACCTTCTTCTAAGTTAATGTTTTCAGCTTGCTCTACATTATCCATTTGGTTGATAATGGTTGTTTTAATTACGCCGTCATCAGGGAAAGCAATAATGAACTTACCATCCACTTCTGTCAATTGAACTTTTTGATCCAATGTTCGACTTTGTATCTCATTAAGACTTATGCTATTATCCCATCTTAAATTCCCATTATTGTCGAATGTACATATCAAAGCATGCGTATATCTAAAATTATTGTAATTCAAATAACTGCTCGATATCCATCTATAATTTCTACCTAGTGGAGTAAAGTTATTATTGTAGTTTTTGAATTCAGGGTAAAATACCTCTGCAAATAAGGTATTTCCTTTACTTGTTTTAACTGGATCGTGTAAAAGTAGTCTATGTCTTAGCTTAACGTCTTTACCTCTCAGTTTTTTATTATTTATTCGTCGCTTTACTCTTTCTTGACGTTTTGCAGGCAAATAGCTTAGAAAATTACTCAATTCAACGAAGTCATAAAACTTGGTTTGTTCTTTTCCGGTGAGCGAGTGCGTATAAAAACCAACTGAATAATCAGAACAGTTATCGGCATAATTTCCCGCGAGCATAAAGCCACCTTCTGGAGTTTTAAGAATTTTTCCGTTTACTGGCAATTTCTTTTTTTCTCCTAAAATGGTAGTACTACTAAGTTTACCATCGTAGGTATAAATATTGAGCAAAAGCTTACAGTTCTTAGCATTTTTTAGAAGAACATACACTTCTCCGCTTTCGGGGTTAACTTCTATGGTATTAAGAATGATGTTATTTGCATGTATTTCTGGAAGTACTTTTGCAGATTGGTCAAATAAGTTAATCATTTCCACTACTGGCCTTTCATTGTATTTACCTCCAATTACAGCCTTACTTTTGACCACTGTAAATACCTCGATATCCATTCTAGTAAGCATTTTAAGATTGGATACTATATAATCACCACGCTTAACATCTACTCGTAGAACAAGAATATCGGTTTTATCGTCTTTTTTGAGTAGACAAAATAGGTAATCTTTATTGTCAAAATACTTGATCAACCTATAGCCGCTTTCTGCTGCAAATTCATTTCTCCATTCTGTTTTTAAATTAGTATCAAACTTCAGGAAAACCAGTTTTTGATCCCTACCAAAATTATTAGATTTAATATTGAGAACCATTAGGCCTTCTTGGCCATAAGTTATCACATTGAACTCATCATCTTCGTTCGTATTTATTGGAATATCCACTCGCTGGTAGTCAGCAAGTTGTGAATACCCAACGTGATGACAAAAAGATGCCAGCAAAATGAATATGAAACTCTTAATATGTGGTTTGATCGTAAAGGACATGCAGTTAATTAACGTTTCCCTAGCTCAATTAAGTCCAAATTAGTTATTTTTTTATTTTCTAATGTCATTTTCATGATAGTTCTTTTGTAGTGAAATCCTTGCTTTCCAGCTGCTCCAGGATTGATGTAAACACAATTTTTCAATCGTTTATCTTTTTCCACTTTCACAATATGCGAGTGGCCACATATTAGCACATTTACGTCTTCCTCTTTTAATATTTTCTTAACTCTTGTTGTATAGTAGGGTGGTTTACCTGCTATATGAGTAATTAATATTTTCACTCCTTCACGTTCTAAAAGCTGATTTTCTGGATAAATAAAACTCGTTTCTTTGTCATCTATATTGCCATAAACAGCAAATAGGGGAGCAATGTTTTCTAAAGGCGAAAGGAGATCTTTAGAGCCAATATCGCCAGCGTGCCAAATCTCGTCACAACCTTTGAAATGCTCTAAAACTAAAGGATCAAGAAAACCATGGGTGTCAGATACTATTCCTATGATCATCTGTCATATTTAACATTGATTCCGTGATACTTTTCCTGCTCCACGTAATCTTTTCGTAAAGGGAAACCTTCCCAATCGGCCGGTAGAAGGATGCGTCTTAAATCTGAGTGTCCATCAAAATGAACTCCAGTGAGGTCATAAGCCTCTCTTTCGTGCCAGTCTGCAGTTTTCCAAATATGAGAAACACTCGGAATATGCTCGCCTTCAGTGTTTCTAGGGAGAGTTACTTTCAAAATAAATGAATGTTCAAAAACTATAGAAGTTAAATGATACCAAACATCGATTGTGTTTATTTCTAACCCATTATCTACTGTGGTGATACAGTTTAGAAAATCAAAATATAAGTTTTTATTAGTCTTTAAGAAATTACAAACTTGAACCAGAGAACTCGATTCAATTTCTATATATGGCTGTTTCTCTTCTGATTTATTGGAAGTAACAATGCTATGACCCAACGAATCTTCAATTATTGTTACAATTTTTTGATGATTGTTAAAGTTCATGCTTTTTAGTTTTTCTGAGCCAATAAATACAAAACCGCCATTCTTGTTGCAACACCATTTTCCACTTGGTTAAGTACAATGGAATGTTGTGAATCAGCAGCATCACTACTAAGCTCGACTCCTCTATTGATAGGGCCAGGGTGCATAAGCACTATTTTTCTATCAAGCTGATCCAACATAGCTTTATTTATTCCAAAATACAGGGAATACTCTCGCAAAGAAGGAAAATATTTAAGCTGTTGTCTTTCTAATTGAATTCTCAGCACGTTTGCTACATCACACCATTCAAGGGTTTCTTGGACGTTGTGACTTATTTCTACCCCAAGACTTGGTAGGTGCTTAGGTATGAGCGTGCTTGGTCCACAAATTCTTACTTGTGCACCTAGTTTTTTTAAACAAAATATGTTCGAAAGAGCAACTCTGGAATGCAAGACGTCTCCAATAATGGCAATTTTCTTACCTGCCAAATCGCCAATCTGCTCACGCATAGAAAAAGCATCTAATAAAGCTTGTGTTGGATGTTCATGAGTTCCGTCACCTGCATTAATAATATTTGCATCTATATGCTTGGACAAAAAGTAGGGGGCACCGCAGCTGCTATGTCGCATAACCACCATATCCACCTTCATAGCAAGGATATTATTAACAGTGTCAAGTAATGTTTCACCTTTTTTTACTGAACTAGAAGCAGAAGAAAAGTTTATAACATCAGCAGATAGCCTCTTTTCGGCTAATTCAAATGATAATCTTGTTCTAGTGGAGTTTTCAAAAAAAACATTGGCAATAGTAATGTCTCTAAGAGAAGGTACTTTCTTTATAGGACGATTAATTACTTCTTTGAACTCCTTTGCAGTATCCAGAATAAGATGAATATCCTCTTCGGTGAGTTCTTTTATTCCCAGCAAATGCTTTGTACTAAGAGAGGGCATTTATTAAAGCGTTTGGCAAATCTAATCTTTTCTTCTTTTCTGATGAATATTAAATTGATTAATCTTTAGTTAATTGTTATCATTTTTAAATAAACGTGTGATTTAACACCATAAATTTTAGCCATGTCCTTTAAAGGTGATACCAATATTTTAAGATCTTTCTTAAATTCAGTGAGGCAATACTTATTTATCGACTGCTTTAGCGTAGAAACTATTAAGTCTCCCGCACTCGTTAAAATTCCATCAATTATAACCGCTTCTGGATTTAATAAATGGACTGCAACTGATAAGCCTTTACCCAACTCACGACCTAGATCATAAAGAATATCAATGCTGAACTCGTCACCTTTATTGGCAGCTTGTACAACGGATTGTAGATCTATGTCATTTTTTAGGGTAGTAAGAGTTGAAAGCCTGCCTTTCGCAATTCCTTCTTTAGCCCTTCTAACTACCGTGCTCGCAGACGCTACTGTATCTAAACATCCAATTTTACCACATGTACACAGCGTACCGTTTGGATCTATTTGCATGTGTCCTAGTTCACCAGCAAAACCATCATTTCCTCCTAATATTTTGCCATTAACCATAATTCCCATTCCTATACCCCAATCAAGGTTAATAGAAACTACATTTCTTTTACCTTTAGCTAAGCCGTAGTGGTGCTCTCCAATGATGGAAGCTTGTGTATCATTGATAGTGAAAAAAGGAATTTTAGTCTTTTCCCTCAAATAACAGCTAAGAGAGGTTTTTGCGTCAAAGTTTAGTGTACTATGCGTATAATTAATTCCTGTGTTTTTATCAACAAGACCCGGAGCCGATATACCCGCAGCCCAAATATCGGAATTGAGCCTTAATATCTCAGCGACTTTACTTTCTATAAAATCTTTATAGCCAGTGTCCTTGATATTGATTTCAAAAACATCTTTTTCGATTATTGTATTGTCAAGATCAGTAATAAAAAATGTTACTTCGAAAATATTGATACTGATTACTAGTATACGTCTACTAGCTCCATTGATCGCAAAAAAAACTGGACGACGCCCTGATTTAGTTTTACTTGCTCCTAACTCTTTAATGATACCATTTTCAAGTAATTCATTCACAAAAGTAGTGGTAGATGGCACACTAGCATTGATATGCTTCGAAAGTTGTGCAATACTTGAAGAGTTCTTAAGATAGAGGTGTTTGAGAATTTTTGATAAATTCTGATTTTTTTTATGATCTACTAGGGATATAGTATCTCTTTCGGCAAATGGTGCAGGCATGATTATGTTCAGGCTTGGGTAATAGGGCTGTTTTTAAAATCTCTTAAATATAACTACTTTATTAATGACAATACCGATTTTTTTCGGGGTAGTTAATAAGAATATTAATAAGCTGTAAGAGCTTTGATCGAATGAACGCCTGCCGGTAAGAACACTTTTCCCTTCTGTAATTCCAGCGGAGAGCTTTTTTCAGGAGTGAATCGATAGAAATTTAAACCTCCAAAAGAGTATCCAAAAGTTACAAACTGAGATACTGACACAGCAAGATTATTTCCTGACTTATCAAAACATGCACTATTTGGAAAAACACCCTCAACTACAATGTTTCCTACACTTTTAACTGTTCCGTTAAAATCAAGCTTCAAGATACTAATTGAACCTTTATTGTTATTGATAGTATTGGGAGGCAAGAACGAGTCTTCTATATTACACACTGCTATGAAGTTTCCATCAGGGTGTACAGCAAATGATTGTGGGTGATTACCTACTTCAATTTTGGACAATAAATAAGCCGTTTCGCTATCTTCTTCTAGGTTAAACTTGATAACAAAGAGTTTTCCGTTTGTCTTATTCTTGGGTTCGCTTATAAAATCATTATTAACATCCAAGACAAGAAAATATCTCTGATCAGGAGTGAAACCTCCTGAAGTAGGCATTCCATCTATTTTAATAGGTGTTCCATGTGGTTCTAACCTTATGATCTGTCCCGATGGCCCGTCACGCAAAACTTTTATCATTCCTACCTCTTGCGTATCTCTGTTTATGTAAATGATATACTTTCCGCTTGAGTGCCATTCTGCGTGTGAAATTCTTCCTTCTGCAAAGTTCTTAGGCTTTGAGATAATTCGAACGGGCTTACCCTCTTCATTTAACTCGAAAACTCTTAATTCTTGACCATATTCCCCAGAGCAAATCAATAAATTCTTATTACTTGGGTCCAGATCAAGTGAAGTGGGGTTATTACCAACAGGAAACCTGTAAAGTGCTTTTGGGTTTTTAAGGTCTTTTAAGCTGACTACAGTTACATATTCACCGTCAGGAAACTCATTCTTAATATTGCCTATAAAATTTACCTCAGGGTCTGTTTCGCTTTTAACTTCAACCACATAAGCTATTTGTTCATCGGATCTTAAGCAAATTGTTTCTGCCTGAGAGAGCAATGAATTGGAGGTGTTTACAGACTTAATTTGATCCCCTGAACCATAACTCAAAGGAAAGTTCAATACGGAAAGTTGGTCTTTAGAACCTGGTGTTTTTCTCAAGTTCCCATCAATAATACTATAAGGCGACATGTCTGCATCATTTAGATACAGAATTGCTTTGGCATCAAAATTAATTGACTGTGAAAAAAGAGCTGTAGGAGCTATTAAAAGACTTAAAAGTAGGTGTTTTAGTCTCATTTTATGTAGAGGAGGGATAGTTTAAATTGCCCTTAAACCTAAAGAAATGTTTCGTTCTAAAAACAAGTGTTATCGTTGAATCTAGAAAACCTAGACTTGCAGAAATACCACCTAAAAGATACCAATCAAAACTTTTAACCAAATTGTGATCTTTAGCTTTTGATTGAGAACAATATGTTTTTACAGAAAATTTGATTTGGAAGCGGGTTAATTCTTTTCACAAAGATAACGAATTCATAATTTAGAATTCAATTAAGCAAAACTCACTTTTTTTGACTGAAAAACGAGAAGGTTTGTAAGAAGAATTCACCAATGCTACTTCCATGAGTTCCATCTTCAATAAGTTGAAGTGAAACGTTTGATGCTCCGCGTGCGGTCATTGCGTTAATAGCCTTAATAGAGTTTTCAACAGGAACATACGTATCTGCGGTGCCATGAAAGAGTTTTAATTCTGTTTTGGGTTTCCAATCATAAACATCATTGTCGGCAATAGCTGCTATTAAAGCGGTATTGCTTTTGTTTTTGAGGTCGTCCACAACCGATTGATTCACGATCAGATTTAAACTTTTTTCAATATTTACTTCAAAGCCCTTTTCTTGTATCATGGAAAGGAAAGGTTCAATGAAATAATAAGATAGAGGCGAATTGAGATTGTATATGCGGTCGTATGTTAGTAAAACCCATATGTAAGACCTGTTATTTCCAGCTTCCCCACTTGTGCCTTCGTTTAGAAACTGATTGAAAGTACCTGTTTTATCGTAAGCACCAGCTCCGCAACTCGCAGCGACGATATTGAATTCAGTAGGGTAGCTTTCCTCTAGAAGTTTAAGTGTAGCCATTGTGGCAAACCCTCCTTGTGAGTAACCTGCTAACATGGTTTTCTTGCTCCAATTAATATTGTTATTTCTGATAAATTCTTTTACTGCAAGTAAGAAGTCAACATTTGGACCTCCTAATCCAGCTCGATGCTCATATGGATGTGGCAAATCTTTTGACGCTCCATATCCGATATAATCGGGCATTGCCACGATCATTCCAGTTGAAGCAAAAAAGGCACCTAAAGAAGCTTCAGATGAGGTATTAAAATAGGATGGGGCGTCACTTTCATTGAAAAGAGTACCATGCTGATAGCTCAATAAAGCCATAGGACCTTCAAATTGAGTAGGAACTATAAATGCTCCCGAAGCAATAATAGGCTTTCCATCCGTATTGGTGGTATTATAGGTAAGTCGATATTGATCAAAGCCAGATTGTACGAAAACTCCTAATCCTTGTCCGAAATTTTGGCCAAGAGTGTTTTTGAATTCTTGAGCTGTGACATTGCTTACTAATGTTGTTTCAACCAAATAAATATTATCTGGTTGAATAGGATCGGTATTGTTACATGAAGAAAAGGTTATAACTCCGACAAACCAGAGTATAACCAAACCATATTTTTTATTTAACATCTCTAAATTTATCAAGAAGGGAGTTTAGTTGATCATACTCTTCTTCTGTAAGTGAATTGCCTTTAAGGTCGTTTACTCGGTTACTGATTTTTCCAAGCACCTTTAAACCTTCTGCTGTGATTACAACGTTACAGGCACGTCGATCGTCTTCTCTGTTTGATCTATCTACGTATTTTTTTTGTACAAGCTTGTCTACCAGTCGTGAAGCATTACTCATTTTATCCAACATTCTTTCTATAATCGCATTTATAGTAATTGGATTTTGCTTTTGACCTTTCAATATTCGAAGTACATTGTACTGTTGAATTGTGATGCCAAAATCTTTCATGATGTAGTGCTGCTGATCACATAACCAATTATTAGTATACATGATGTTTACAATGGTTTTTTCATTCTTGGTCTTGAAGGGCTTTACCTGATGGATGTCTGATTCAATTGTCATTTTTTTATATTGGTTAAAGTGTCTAAACATTAATTACAACTGTTTATTAATTGATGAACATTATTTCATGTAATATGGTTTAGATATAAGAAAAAAAACTATTACTATATGCCTCTAAAGCTATCTAAACGGCTAATTTTAGCCTCAAATTCACCAAGAAGACGCGAAATAATGGAAAATGCAGGATTTGTATTTTCCAAAGAAGTGAGGGAAACAGATGAAAACTTTTCCGAGAGAATGGATCTTGAAAGCGTGGCGAGCTATTTGGCGGAACAAAAGGCTAAAGAATTCTTAAAAGACAATTCTGATGCTATTGTTCTTTGTGCTGATACTGTCGTTATATGTGATGGAGAAATAATGAACAAGCCGCAAGATGCTATTGAAGCTCAAGAAATGCTACTTAAGCTAAGTGGAAAAGCCCATGAAGTAATAACTGGAGTAGCTATTTTATTAGACGGAGAAATAGAATCCTTTTCTGATAAAACCATAGTAACTTTCAAACATTTGAATAATAATGAGATCGAATATTATATTCAGGAATGTAAACCCTACGATAAAGCAGGAGGTTATGGAATTCAAGAGTTCATTGGAATGATTGCAATTGAAAAACTCGAAGGTTCATTTTATACGGTCATGGGTTTACCAATTCATAAGGTTTATGAAAAATTGAAACCATATCTTCTTTTTTAGTCTTTTATAAAAATCAAATGTAATTTTGAATCAAAGCCTTATTAATTGCTTGATTCTAAATTTCAGAAGGCTTACTACATTATACAAATGACTAAAAATGATTTCGTAATATACCTCAATGAAGAAGATGCCAAAGTTTATATAAAGGTACCTTCAGGAATTGAGACACATTTTCAACTTCAAGATTTACCTGGAAAAGTCCTTCAAGAAGCAGTTCATGACAAAGGAATTCATGATTTTGACTTGGATGGCCTAGTGGATGGCAACTATTTTGTGATCGTAAATCAAGATGAATACATTCGTTCCAAAAAGATAATTTTGGGATATCATCCATAAAAAGATAAAATGCAAAAAAGACTTATAGTAGATATGGACGATGTAATGGCCGATGCAAGTGGGTCAATTATAAGGGTTTATAACGAAGAATTTAATACAGATTACAACCATTCGCACTTTTATGGCACTGACTTATGGGAAAAGGATGTTAAGCAGAGTTACTTAGAAGTACGTCATCGATTACATGAACCAGGTTTTTTTAGAACTATGACTGTGAAAGATGATGCCGTGGAAGTAATGAAAGCACTTTATGATAAATATGAAGTCTTTATTGTTTCTGCTGCAACAGAATTCCCCAATTCCTTAAAAGAAAAGGTAGAATGGCTCGAGGAGCATTTTTCCTTCATTCCTTGGCAAAGAACGGTTTTTTGTGGTAATAAGCAGATTGTAACTGGAGATATCATGATTGATGATCACGATAAGAACTTGAAACATTTCGACGGGCAAGCCATCTTATTTGATGCTATTCATAACCAAAACTATGTTGGATACGAAAGGGTGAAAAACTGGAAGGATGTTGCTGAAATTTTGCTTTAAGTAGTTTTAAAACCTCCAAGCTACAAAACGGCTTTTCTTGTTACCCTGTTCCATTTCAATTGTTTGAACTTCGATGGCATTTACCTTATCAAGTGCCTTGTAGATGGCTCGCAAATGTCCTTTCTTGGACACAAGGGTAGTAAACCATCCAAATGATTCTGCAAAGTGTTTGCTTTCGTATATCATGTTGCGAATAAACCTTTCCTCTCCACCTTTACACCATAATTCATTGGATTGGCCTTGAAAATTGGGATTAACATTCTTATCCTTAGTCATGTTTAGATTATTGAATTTACGAACAGCAATAGCGTTCGCTTCTTCAGCTGATGAATGGAAGGGAGGGTTGCAAAGGCATGCATCAAAGTACTCTTTGGGTTTTACAATGCCTTCAAAGAAATTATCGGGATTAGTTTGGTGTCTAATTTCAATTTTGTTTTTTACTGTTAGATTATTCGCAATGATAGCTTTCGCAACTTTAATTGCTTGCGAATCAATTTCAGCTCCTACCATTTCCCATCCATATTCATTCACTGCGATGAGTGGGTAAATGCAATTTGCACCAGTACCTATATCTAGACATTTAGCTTTTGCAGGCAATCCGAGCAAATCAGCCAAATGGTGAATATAATCAGCTCTTCCTGGAATGGGAGGTATAAGATAACCGGCTGGTATATCCCAGTTGTATATTTCGTAATACTGTTTAAGTAATGCTTGATTTAATGCCTTGATGGCTTGATGATTAGCAAAATCTATAGAAGTTGTTCCATATTTATTGGGCTTAACAAATTTCAGTAATGCAGGGTTTATAGCCTTGAGAGCATCAAAATCGTAGCCTTCTTTGTGTTTATTTCTTGGATGTGGCATATTAATCAATAGGAACCCATACTTCTTCCTCACTCGCTGGATTGTCGCCGAGGTACTTTTCTCCCATAACTTGAAAATGTGGTCGATCAGCCAGAGAATAGCCTGATTTTGGAAGCCATTGACCGTAAATAAATGGATTTGTCTTTTGGAAAAAGTCGGCTATTGTCCCTTTATGTATAAACACCGCATATGTGCCTGAAGGAATACTAAATTCTTCCATTGCCTTAGGAAGTTGTACTTCGGCATTAACTTCTACTGCTGCCCATTTTGTATAAATAGTCTTTGGTCCAAAATCTTCGAATGTAGATTCTTTATCGTAAACCTGAATCGCATAAACGTCATTAGTCATGCTTTTGATTTCCTTTTTACGTGGCATAAAAGTACTAAAGAGCTTGTAAGTCTGATCTTCCGACATGCTCATTTTCAGCTGCATACCTATCATTCTCCTTTCGGTTGATTCTACTATTTTGGGTTCTTTCAAATCTTTTTTTGTAATTTATTAAAGCTAAGTAATCTACTTCTATGAATGAGGTTCATTACTTTTCTTAATTTGACAAATATTTTTTCTACTCTTCTATTTTAAGCTAAAGCTAGCAAACCCTATAATATCAGTTGTTGTTTATTTATCAATTTGACAAGCTTATTAAGCTTTATATCAAAAATCGATATCACATCAGTTCGGTGATAAAAATAGGCTGGTATCTACTTTTGACATCATAACTTTCCAAATTAATCGCCCTTGTAAGCCGTTCCTCAGAAAGTTTTATAGCATTGGATGCTGTTACTCTTTTCAAATACCCTGTCACATTTTACTTGCAACAGGGTATTTTTATTTAAAAACCTTAAAATTCGCGATATGGAACATCTAGTAATGCATTCGCTTCAGGTTCTTTAAACCTTTGTGTTTCGTTGTTCCAATGGAGTGTCTTATTAGGGAAACGATTTGCAATAACTCCAAGAAGTATTGCTTCAGTTAGCCTAGATGCATATGAAAAAGGAGCACTTGTTTCTGCTTTTCCTAAACAAGCATCCACAAATTGATGGTAATGATTGGCTTTTTCAAGTTCAGGGAAGTCAATATCAACATAAGCTCCATCAACAATGTGTTTTGGCGTATTGATATGAGGTAATAAGATTCTTCCTTTTTCGCCTATAAACATGGCTCCTTGATCTGGTAACTTGTCACCATTAGGCATTTCCAATTCTTTATGTAATTCCGGTGCTCCAGGACCATCATACCATATCCATTTGAATTTCTTTGTAGTATATTCTGTAGCTGGAAATTGATATGTTACAATGTTATGCTCTGGATGTGAAAAGCCATTGGTCTCACGACATGATGTTTTAATGGTTTTGGGTACGTCCAAATTGAGAGCAGTGTATGGTGTGTCAAAAATATGTACTCCCATATCTCCAAGAGTTCCGCATCCATAGTCTAAAAGCTTTCTCCAGTTTCCTGGATGATACACCTTTTCTTTATATTCACGCTCTGGCGAAGTTCCCAGCCAAAGATTCCAATCTAGGTTTGCTGGAACTGGATCGCTTCCTGTTGGTATTTCGCCATCGTATCCCCAATTTTTGTTTGACCAAGCTCGTACACACTTAACTTTACCAATTATTCCGGATTGAATAAGTTGAGCGGTACCTCTGTATTCATTCCAAGAATGAATTTGAATCCCCATTTGAGTCACAAGCTTTTTTTCTTCTGCGAGCTTTCTCATTGCCCTAGCTTCAGTAACATGGTGTGTCAATGGTTTTTGGCAATAAACAGGCTTATCTAGTTTCATCGCCATCATTGACGCTGGAGCATGAGTATGGTCAGGAGTTGAAACTATAACTGCATCGATTTCGTCGGCAACTTCAGCGAGCATTTTACGGTAGTCCTTGTAAATTTTAGCTTTTGGGAACATTTCCTGAGCAGCTGCAAGGTTTGAGCTATCTACATCACATAAAAATGCCACATCTACGTCTGCATGAGAGCTGATTGATTTTAAATCCGCCATTCCCATTCCACCTACACCAATGTGAGCAGTTCTTACTTTTCCTGCAAGCTTGGCAGCTCTTAAACCTTTGGGTAGTAGTGCCAAAGCAGAAACTGCAGCCGTTGCTTTTATAAATTGTCTTCTTTTCATCTTATGAAATTATAGCTAATGGTTTTGTTGATTTCCAGTTACCTCTTGTAAAGTCGGGGAATTTTTGTGGTGCTCCGTCTTCTTTTACCGATTTTTCGCTAAGTGGGCCTACCGCACTCCAAAAACAACCTTCATATAAGTTTTGGTCCAAAGCCCAACCATTTTGGAGACATTCGACAATACGATACATCATCATTCCGTCCATACCTCCATGTCCACTTTCTTTGGTACTTTCGGTGAGTCTTTTGTACATAGGGTGATCATACATCTCATACATTTTCTCTAAGTCCTCTTTGCCTTGAGCCCATTCATGATGACTCTTAGTAACACCGGGCACACCACCTTCTAGAGCTACTCGAGTAGGGAAACCAGCCAAAGTTCCAGTGGTACCTTGTATTAGGTTCAACCTACTATATGGCCTTGGACTTGTTTCGTCCCACTGAACCATTACTGTACGACCATATGTCGTTTTTATAATCGATGTATTGAGATCTCCTCCTTTGAAGTCCAATTGATTCCATTTATGATCAGCTGGATATGTTTTCTCAGCATAGAGCTTTCTTCCTCTTGCTGGAGTAGAATAGGATACTATACTTTTAAAATTATCGTCGGTTCTAGCCAAGTTCATATATTGTGCAACCGGCCCTAGACCATGAGTAGGGTAGAGGTTTCCATTTCTATTTGCATAGTGATAGGTTCTCCATGAACCTGTACCTCTTTCTTGATCTTCCATTTGGGAACGCAGCTCATGTATATACGATGCCTCGCCGTGTAAAATTTCGCCTATCAGTCCTTTTCTACACATATTGAGAAACATTAGCTCGTCGCGACTGTAGTTTACATTTTCCATCATCATACAGTGTTTACCTGTTTTTTCGGAAGTGTCCACCATATCCCACATCTCTTTTATAGTAGTTGCGATAGGTACTTCTACGAAAGCATGAGCACCTTTGTTCATTGCTTCAATGGCCATGGGAGCATGGTTTACCCAATTTGTTGCAATGAAAACTACATCAGGTTTTACCTCTTGGATCATTACTTTCCAGCGGTTCTCATCACCGTGATACAGCTTGATATTCTCATGTCTTTCTTTTTTTCCTACGGTTTCATAGGCCACTTTTTGCCATTTCTCAACATTGTCTTGGTACAAATCACTTATTGCAACGACTTCAGTGCCTTCTAAACCTGCAAAGAACTTCAAGTGCCCACCACCTCTATTTCCCACACCAATGAAAGCCGCACGGATATTTTTAATCTTAGGAGCGGCAAAATCTCCCATATATTGGGCTTTTGCAGGTCTTTCTGGTTCTTGATTTGCATAGGCTGCAGATAGACCTGCTGCTGTTAATCCTGCTGCTGTGAGAGAGGATTTCTTGAGGAAATTTCTTCTATCTATATTTTTCATTTTGGAATGGTTGAATTGGTAATACAATCAAAATTTTTGATTGGTCTGTTCAAACTGTAATTTATAATATTTTTTAATAAAACGGAATTAGTTTAGCACAAAGCCATTTTCTGAAAGGATTCTATAAACTCCATTTTTTATTTTGTACGCTGTGTCAAAATCTAGTAAATAGTTAAAAGGAATGCCTCTCGGGTCTCTTTGGTATACAACTGCATAAAATGTACAAGCTGCCGCATAGGAACCAGCTTCCGAAGGATGACTTTCATCGATATTATAAAGTTCAATATCGGGGTTATGGTCACGTAGATAGTGCCATACAGATCCTACAGGCGAAACTATTCCATTGAATTCAGCAGCTAAGCGGTCATACGTTATTGCAGTCAAGTTATCCATTCCAGCGTAGGTACATACCTCCGGGATTTCTTCACAGCGAGATTTATCTCCATTTTTTCTTCCCCAAGTTTGATAAAAAAGCAACTTACTATTTGGGTTACTGATACGGTTTAAACTATCGAGCGACTTTACTGCTGCAATTGTATGCTTTTGGATATGCTCCTCCGAGGCTGAAGGAAACTGACTATAATCTTGCAACACAACATAATCCCAAGCCCTTCTGGTTTTTGATTTGTTATAATCAGGCATTCCGCCTTTTAACTTTGAAATGGTTTCATTTCTCAATACATGTTGCTCTAGTTTGTAGCCACCATAGGTACTTTGCTCCATAACGAGTACATCTCCCATACTAGCGGCAATGGAAGTGCATATTTGAGGCATTTCATTAAAATATGTATAACTATTTCCAATAAAAAGTATTGACTTTTTGGTTTGCTGCGTCCAAGCTGGCGAGAAGGAAGTGAAGAATAATAATCCTAAAAAGAGTTTTTTCATTTATTTCAAAAGTCTGCCACCATCAACAGTAATGATATTTCCTGTAGAAAAAGTGAGGTGTTCTGCTGCTGAAAGTACAGCATTCGCAACGTCTTTTCCTAGAGCAAAACGTTCTAATGGCGTTTTTTCTAACTGATCTTTTAAAAATGATGGGTCAAAAGTTTTTGCATATTCACCATCAACAAAACCGGGTGCAACAGAAATTACACGAATTTTAGGAGCAAGTGCTCGAGCAAGTGACCGTGTCATGCTGTCCATTGCAGCTTTTGAAGCACAATAAGCTACATTAGAACCTATGCCATAGATTCCAGCTATAGAAGATATATTTACAATTAAGGCACTGTCTTTTTTAGATTTTTTAAGCATTGACTCAAAAGTTCTAATCATAGCAAAAGCACCCCTAAAGTTGGTTTGCATGATTTTATCAATCCATTCGTCTGTGAGAGCCTCAAGATCCTCATGTTTTATTGGAATGGTTATGCCTGCATTATTAACAAGCAAATCTAGACTATTGTAATTTTTACTGACAAATTCGTAAAGCTCCTGAACCTTGTTAGCATCGGTATTGGGAGCATGAAATATTGCATGTTTACCTTCATCGAGAAGCTTTAAGGTTTTCTCGGCTTTTTGTTGGTTCGAATTGTACGTAATTATGACATCGTATCCATTCTGTGATAAAACCTTAGCTGTTGCCGATCCTATTTCACCGCCACCGCCTGTGACAATTGCTGTTTTTTGCATATTGTTTATTAGATTTTGGCCACTTTAAATGAAAGCTTAGATTGAGTATAGTCGCCAGTACTCAAAGTTATTGATCTAAAATCAACAGACAAACTACTAATAAATATTTCCTTTCATTATTAATTTGTTCGAGCAAAACTCAATAAAAAAGCACCTTAACAGGAAATGTCAAGGTGCTCAGTACATGATTTTAATGATTAATAATTAAGCGTAGGACTTAGCCATTTTTCAGCTTCTTCCATTTCAATCCCTTTTCGCTTCACATAGTCTTCTACTTGATCCTTCTCTATCTTTCCTAAACCAAAGTACTTGCTTTCTTCGTGGGCATAAAACATTCCGCTTACAGCTGATGCTGGTAACATGGCAAGGCTTTCTGTTAACTCAACACCAATTGCCTTCTCGGCATCTAGAAGCTTGAAAAGCTCTACCTTAAGTGTATGATCAGGGCAAGCAGGATATCCAGGTGCTGGACGTATTCCTTTATACTTCTCTTTTATCAACTCTTCAGTATCTAAGTTTTCGTCCGTGTCGTATGCCCAATAATTGGTTCTAACTTGATGGTGTAGCAGTTCAGTAAATGCTTCTGCGAATCGATCTGCTAGAGCTTTTACCATTATGCTATTGTAATCATCATGGTCTTTTAGGAATTCTTTTGCTCGTTCATCAGCTCCAAATATAGTCACTGCAAAACCTCCTAAGTAATCCTTTTTACCTGAGGACTTAGGTGCTATAAAGTCAGCCAAAGAAAGGTTAGGTATACCAGTTCCTTTCTGACCTTGTTGACGCAAGTGATGGAACTTCGCGATAGTTTTCTCTCGATTTTCAGTATAGTGAGCATGATCGTGAGTCAAATGACTACATGAAGAAGTGTGTTCACCTTCTACTTTTTCAAACTCGTATATTTCTTGAATATCGTCTTCTGTAGTATTCGCAGGCCAAAAACCAATAACTGCTCTTGCATCAAACCATTTTTCATTTATGATATTTTTGAGCATTGACTGAGCATCGTTGAAAAGCTTTTGAGCCTCTACTCCAACAACTTTATCTTCTAAAATTTTGGGATATCTACCATGTAAGTCCCAAGACTGGAAAAATGGTGTCCAATCAATATATGCTGATATTTCTCGTAAAGAATAGTTCTTAAACGATTTAGTACCTAAAAATGACGGTCTTCTAATTTCTTTGTTTCCCCAATCAATCTTCAGCTTATTTTCACGTGCTTTATCAATTGAAATGTATTTTTTGATCGTTTGTCTTGCCGCGTATTCTTCTCGATATTGAGCATAATCTACTTTTAGTTTGGCAGCGTATGCGACTTTTTGTTCCTCACTTAATAGCGAACTAGCAACAGGCACCGACTTGGAAGCATCCAAAACATAAACTACTGGTCCAGAATAAAACTGATCAATCTTAACGGCAGTATGAACTCTTGACGTCGTTGCTCCACCAATCAATAAAGGCATGGTCATTTTACGTTTTTCCATCTCCTTGGCTACGTACACCATTTCATCCAAAGAAGGTGTAATAAGCCCACTCAAGCCTATCATGTCCACTTCCTGCTTTATTGCTTCGTCAAGTATTTTCTCAGCAGGTACCATTACTCCTAGATCAATGATCTCAAAATTGTTACATGCTAATACAACTCCTACAATGTTTTTTCCAATATCATGGACATCACCTTTTACCGTTGCAAGTAAGATTTTACCGTTGTTTTTCGAGGTATTACCCGTTCTTCTTTTTTCTTCTTCAAGGTAAGGTAAGAGGTAAGCAACAGCCTTTTTCATAACTCTTGCAGACTTCACAACTTGTGGCAAAAACATCTTACCTGATCCAAATAAATCACCAACTACGTTCATTCCATCCATTAATGGACCTTCGATCACATGAAGTGGTTGATCATACTTTTGACGTGCTTCTTCAATATCTTCGTCTATAAATTCAATGATTCCTTTTACCAAGGCATGTTCAATTCTCTTTTCTAAAGGTTCATCTCTCCAAGCCTGCTTAGTCTTTTCTGATACTTCGTTTGTACCAATCAATCCTTCAGCAAAGTCCAATAATTGCTCAGTTGCATCATCTCTTCTGTTAAGAAGTACATCCTCTACTTTTTCAAGAAGATCTTTTGGAATGGTGTCGTAAATCTCCAACATAGCGGGATTCACAATTCCCATGTCCATACCTGCTTGGCGTGCATGGTATAAAAAAGCAGTATGTATAGCTTCTCTTACTTTGTTATTCCCTCTAAATGAAAATGACACATTACTTACCCCTCCACTCACATGAACATGAGGTAAGTTATCTTTAACCCATTTTGTACTTTCAAAAAACGATACAGCGTTGATTCTATGTTCTTCTATTCCAGTAGCAACAGGGAAAATATTCAAGTCAAAAATGATGTCTTCAGGTGGGAAGTTTGCTTCATTAACAAGCAAATCGTAAGATCGCTTAGCAATTTCAATTCTTCGTGGAGTAGAATCAGCCTGACCATCTTCATCAAAAGCCATTACGATAACCGCAGCACCATACATTCTTACAGTCTTGGCTTGTTTTATAAACTCTTCCTCTCCAGATTTTAGAGAAATAGAATTCACAATTCCTTTTCCTTGAATACATTTAAGTCCAGCTTCTATAATCTCCCATTTCGAAGAATCTACCATTACTGGAATTCGTGAGATATCTGGCTCTGCTGCCATTAAATTTAGAAAAGTAGTCATGGCTTCTACACCATCCAACATTCCTTCATCCATATTGACATCAATTACGTTGGCACCACCTTCCACTTGGTCTAGTGCTACAGTAAGTGCTTCTTCAAAGTCCCTATTTTTGATTAATCTCAAAAACTTTTTGGATCCAGTTACGTTTGTTCGTTCCCCAACATTTATAAAGCCAAGCTCTTTTGTTAATGAAAGAGGTTCAAGACCACTTAAGCGAAGCATTTGTGGTGGATTTGCCTTTTTTCTTGGCTCGTATTCTTTGGCAATTCTTGCAAACTCACGGATGTGATCGGGAGTAGTACCACAGCATCCACCAAGTATATTTATATATCCTTCTTCTAAAAACTCTCGAACTTGCTCACCCATGTATTCGGGTGTTTCATCGTATTGACCCATTTCATTAGGTAAACCTGCATTAGGATATACGCTGACAAAACAAGTTGCTTTTTGAGACAATTCTGCCAAATATGGTTTCATCGCTCTTGCACCTAAAGCACAGTTAAGTCCAATAGACAGGAGGTTACCATGGGAAACAGAATTATAAAAGGCTTCAGTAGTTTGACCTGTCAAAGTTCTTCCAGATGCGTCGGTAATTGTACCCGATATCATAATTGGAATATCAAAGTCAGGGTATGTTTTCCTTTTTTCTTCAATAATTAGTTGTGCTGCGAAAATAGAGGCTTTGCTATTCAGTGTATCTGTAGATGTTTCCATCAAAAGCATATCCACACCACCATCTATAAGGGCTTCGGCTTGTTGTTTAAAAGCAACAACTAGTTCGTCAAAAGTTACAGCTCTAAAGCCTGGATTATTAACATCAGGAGATAGCGAAGCTAATTTTGTTGTTGGCCCCATTGATCCTGCTACAAAACGGGGCTTATCTGGATTGTTTTTTGTATACTCATCCGCTGCTCTTCTTGCAATAATGGCACTTTCATAATTAATTTCATAAACCAAATCCTCCATGTGATAATCAGCCATGGCGACAGTTGTTCCACTGAAAGTGTTCGTTTCTATGATATCTGCTCCGGCTTCAAGGTATTCCTTATGGATAGCTTCTATGATAGCTGGCTGAGTGAGAGACAATAAATCATTGTTTCCTTTAATATCATGAGGGTAGTCTTTGAAACGCTCTCCTCGGTAATCTTCGTCACTTAATTGATACCTTTGAATCATGGTACCCATGGCACCATCTAGAATTAAGATTCTCTTCTCTAATACTTCGGAAAGTTTGTTCATTTGTCAGACTTGGTAATATTTACTTGCAAATATAAGTTTTGTAGATAAAATACGAAGTGTTTATCCTAATAAATAGATAAATTATCTATAATTATTCGCTTATGTAGATAATAATATCTAAAATTGAACCAAAATTACTGCTTATGCTAAAACTTGACATTACCGATAGAGATATTTTGAAGTTTCTTCAAGAAGATGCCAAACTAACCACCAAAGAATTGGCCGGTAGATTGAATCTTTCTCCTACTCCTGTATATGAGAGAGTAAAACGTCTCGAAAATGAAGGTGTAATAAAAAAATATATTGCACTGGTAGATAGAGAGAAGGTAGGCAAAGACCTAATGGTTTTGTGCAATATTCGTCTCAAAGAGCACGAAAAAGAGGCCGGAATTAAGTTCGTTTCTGCAATTTTAACATTTGAAGAAGTAATAGAATGCCTAAATATCTCAGGTGATTATGACTTCCAGCTTAAAGTTGTGGTAGACGATATGAGGTCTTATCAGTCCTTTATAATGAACAAATTGGCCTCTCTGGAAAATATAGGAAGTACTCAAAGTATTTTCGTAATGGGCGAAATAAAGAACGAGATTTCATATATTCCAAGTGAATCTTAGGCTTTTTATTGACTAACACTCCAATTATGTAAATTTATATCCCAACTTTGTATTTCTATGGATATACACGTAAGCAATCTTCCTTTTAAAATTACTGATGAACAACTCATTGCTCTTTTTGCTAAATATGGCAAAGTGGAATCGGTGAACATCATAGTAGACAGACGAACTAAGCTCAAAAAGGGTTTTGGTTTTGTTAAAATGCCTAAAGCAAGTGAAGCTCAATTAGCTGTATCAAAGCTTAATGGTGTTGAAATAATGGAACGCCAGCTAAAATGCGAATTTGTAAAGCCAAAAGGTAACGTACAATATTCGATATCTAAAAGTGGAAAGCAATTCTTCAAGAAAAAGGCAAAACGCAAAGATGATGTGATTGTATATGGCGATCAACCAAAGGAAGATCCCAAACCAAGGAAAAAGAGGAGAGGAGCAGGAAGAGGTACAACTTATTAAGCCCTTATGAGATTTGAAAAATATAGGATAAACAGTCAGTTAAAAGAGAACCTTGCGGAATTAGGTTTTCATAAAACTACAGATATTCAGTTTAGAGCCCTTCCTCCTATACTTAAAGGGGAAGATTTGCTAGCAATTGCACAAACGGGAACCGGTAAAACAGCAGCTTTTGCTATTCCCATGATAGAACTAGCTACCAAAAATAAATTAAAAGAGGTTTTTGGGGTAGTTTTAGTACCCACGCATGAGCTTGCTTTACAAATAGAAAAGGTATTTCATTCGCTAGCCAAAAAGATTCCTTTAAAGATAATGGCGATTATAGGTGGTGATGATCAAGAGCCACAGATTTTGGCATTACAGAAAGGCTTAGATATTATCATAGCTACACCAGGGAGATTGTTTGACTTGAAAAGTCAAGGGCACTTGAGTCTAAATCATTTAAAAATGCTTGTGCTAGATGAGGCTGATCATATGTTAGCCATGGGTTTCATTAAAGACATTAGAGACCTTCAAAGATTCATTCCAGAAAACAGACAAACACTTTTCTTTTCTGCTACGATCAATCCTGAGATTAAGAAAATTGCTTATTCTTTAGTACGAAATGCCGTAAGGATTCAAGTTTCGCCGAAAAATCCAGTTTCTAAAAATGTGAACCATTATCTCATGAATGTTGAAATGGACCACAAACGGTTTTTCCTTGAGCGTTTTTTGAAAGAAAACGAAGAAAGTAAAGTATTGGTTTTCGTTCGTACCAAAGTTAGAGCAGAAAGGGTTAAGTCTGCGATGGATAGGGTAGGAATAGAAACAAGGACTATACACAGTGACAAAGAGCAGCAGGATAGAAAAGTCATTATGCGAGATTTTTCAAATGGTACTTTTAAAGTTATGATCGCTACTGATGTAAGTTCTAGAGGAGTGGATATTCCTAATGTTGACTTTGTTATCAACTATGATTTACCTACTGAGGCTGAGAATTATGTACACCGAGTAGGTCGTACTGGTCGCGGGAGAATGAAGGGTAAGGCTATATCTTTTTGTAGTCAGGAAGAAAATCTACAGCTAGAAGAAATAGAGGAATACTTAGGAAAGAGTATAGAAGAGGTTTCTTTTTCAAAGCAAGAATACGAAGAAACTCTCCTGTTCTCGGAGGATCAAAAGGAGATTAGCTTCAAAGACATTAAAAAAGAATTAATGCTAGAGGAAATTCAAGCTAGCAAGAGAAGAAAGAAAAAGAGGAAAAAGTAATATTACTTTTTCCTCTTTCAAATAAATTCAAATAAATTCAAATGAATTTCAAGCTCTATTGAACTTCTACAACTTCAACCTCAAACTTT